>CAKZLX010000412.1 GCA_937127265.1 uncultured Pseudomonadota bacterium | reverse complement strand
CGTAGGCTTCCAATCGTTCGATGTTGCTGAGCGAATCTAAGGCATCCAGTTTGACCTCTTGCAGTTCGGTTCGATTAAAATCAATCTTGGATACCATACTGACCACTTTTCCTGCACTGGCACAGTCGGTAGTCTGGGTAGCTTCAAAAATCGCTTTGGCAGTTGCATCACCGTTTTCGCAGAGTTCAATAAACTTGGCTGGATTACCAGGGGCTTTGGCTTCTCCACTCAATTCCACCTGACCAGACTGGCATCCGAAAAGACACAACAAACCTATCCAAATACCCTGTTTCATACTTTCTCCATTGGCAAATTATTTTTGGTGCCTACAAACTATACAGACAATTCTTGTCAAGTTTCGTACTGTTGGGAAACTCACTTCTTGTGCCGTATCAGACTTTTCATCCGATGTCTACACTGTTTACAAACGGAAGACACTCTTCCACACACAAGGAGAAACTATGCCTACCATCAACCTCACCAAAGAGAACCTTGAATCCACCATTATGAACAACGACATTGTCATCATTGACTTTTGGGCAGAATGGTGTGGTCCTTGTAAAATGTTCGGTCCGATCTTTGAAGACGCCTCTAACCGACATCGCGATGTGGTCTTTGCCAAGGTAGACACCGAAAAGGAACAAGAATTGGCCGCCTACTTCCAAGTACGCTCTATTCCGATGGTGGTCGCCTTCCGTGAACAAGTGGGGATCTTTAACAATCCCGGTTTATTACAAGGTCCACAACTGGATGACATCCTCGGAAAGATTAAAGCCCTTGATATGGACGAAGTCCGTGCAGAAATCGCCAAAGAGCAAGGACAATAATCAGCGGTTCAACTTACTTTGCATGCACTTTGCAAAATTCAATAAAGCCTTTGGTTTGTGAATCGAGCAGTGCATTGTAATCCAAATCTTTTGGGGTCATGGGACGGAAGTTTTGTTCTTCGAAGTTCCATCGACTCCAAATGTGGTTTAGGAATATGCGTTCATTAAACTGCCAAGCGTTTCGATAGCCACAAACACCTTGCAGATGTTCGATCGGTCTCAAAGCACCCCATTGATTGGAAGAAATCCCAATAAAAGCCACACAACGTCCTTCAAAGGCCTCAGGGTATTGCCACAAGTCAATGTAAAACTTCAAGATACCGGGGAAAGAACCGTTGTATTCAGGCACCACAAAGAGAACACCATCGGCATTCAAAATGGGGTCGTGAAACGGAGTAAAGGAATCGGGTTTGGGATTCTTGTAAATCTCAGGATGCATCAATTCAGCTGGTAACTCAGCCAAGTCGACAATGTGTACGTTACACCCTTCGGCCTCATACTTTGATTTGGCATACAAGGCGACATTTTTACTCATTGAACCAGCGCGATTGGTTCCTACGATAATGACGATATTCATGTTGTCCTCCAATAATTCAACAGCATAGAAGTGTATCGCAAACCAACTAGCCTGACCAATCTGAAATAGATGTTCAATAACAATCACAAATAAATTTTATAACGGTCAATAAGTGTCCGTATATTGATTGACCTAGGGTCATCTTTGTTGTAAATTGAGTGTGTTGAAAGGATTTCTACTTTTCAATCACCAATCACAACATAAAACAAGTAGGTAATACAATGGCTTTCAAAAAAATGATCAAACCCAAATACCCTCCTCGTCACTGGTCTCTCGTTGGTTATCCTGGTTCTGGAAAATCCACGTTCGCCGCTCAAATGCGTGGCCCTAAAGTTGTTATTGACGCTGACCATCGCTTCACCGAAGTCCTTGACTTGGCCCAAGAAGATGTCTTTGCCTTAAGTGATGACCCGCAAGACAACGTCGATCCAGACAACATTTCACGGTGTCTATATGAAAACATGCCTGGCTCTGGTGTCAAAACCATCATCGTCGATTCCTTGACAGCGATCATCACCCCAATTGTGGTCAAAGTGATGCAAGACAAAGAAAAAGGTCGTCAACGCAACATGATGGCCGGTATGAAAGTCAAAGCCTTGGCAATGCGACAACTTCAAGATGCGGTTTCTCGTTGGGGAACGGACTGTTTGTGGATTTATCACTTGCAAGATTCTCGTGATGGAAAAGCCAAAGAAGTCACGCGTTCTACTGTTTCTGAAACTGAGTTGGCTCGTTTAACCCGAAGTATCAACGTCCAACTGAAAATCGTACAAGACGGAAACAAACGTGGCGTCGAAGTTCTTTGGGCTCGTGCCGGTCGATCTGGATTGGTTATTTGGGACGAAACCGGATGTTGGAGTGGTATGCCTGAAAAGATTGAGGCTTCTCTATATGATGGTCTCACCTCCAAAGAAAAAGAAGAAATTGAAGCCAATGCGCCAACGGTCTTCCCCAACTCTGAAACTGCCATCAACTGGGGCTATGAGCAAGGTGCCTTCGCCAGTGTGGAAGAAGCCCGCAAAGGATACGAGTTCATCAAAAATCGTGACAACCCCAAGACAGCCCAAGACATGGCTTCTTCATGGGTGACCGAAGTCAGCGCACTCAAAAATAAACGCAAACAAAAGATTGCGAAGTAATCAGTTTCACTTATCTGACGAGGGTGATTGACTTCCACACCCTCACTTGATGTGATGCTTTAAGATTCTATGTATCCCCACTGCACCTCTTGATAGTTATCTATCAAGGGGTGCTTTTATCTGTGTTCGGCACACGATTCTTTGTTGGTTTGCGATGGTTCAGGTTATACAGCCAATATGAGCGCTATTGATTTACATCCACCCATCTACCGAGAATCGCGTTGGAATCATCACGATCTAGAACTATGTGTCTATACTTGGGGTAGTCCAAACGCTGAAAAGCCAACCCTGATGTTCCTGCACGGTTGGCTGGATCATGGTGCCAGTTGGAATACTGTCGCCACACAGTTGGCTACACTCGGCTACCACTGTATCGCCATCGATCACCGTGGACATGGCCATAGCGACCACATTCCGCTCTTTGAAGAATACCACTTCATCGACTATCTCAATGACCTGCAACAGTTCATCCATGCACAAACGTTGGACTCCTTTGTATTAATTGGTCATTCCATGGGCGGAACCATCGCCTCGATTTACAGTGCCTTATGTACACCCAGCCCAGGACGTTGTATTTTGGTGGATGGCTTAGGACCAAAACATGAAACGCCAGCGGAAGCCACGCATCGCCTGAAACTGCACTTGTCTCAACGTCGGCGACAATCGCAACATCGACCAATGTCATTTGACTCTGCAGTGAAAAAGTTGCACCGAGCGCACCCTTTTCTCTCGACACCAAGCCTTCAACAAGAAGTCCGTCGACTGACCACCACCATCACACAAGATCCAGACGCCAAATATATCTGGAAATGGGACCCTAGACACCGAAACAAATCGGCGATTGGATTTTCTCTACCCCGATTTTTAGACACCCTTCAACACATCTCTTGTCCAACCGATTGTATTTTTGGCCAACACAGTTGGTATCTGCAACTACCAGACCTACCCAGTCGACTAAAAGCCTTGCCGAGCCTTGAAACAACCATCCGGCTACCATCAGGTCACTCACCACATTTGGAGTGTCCGTTATTGTTGGCAGAAGCCATTGATCAGTGCATTCAACAGCAATGATGCTTGATGATTATTGGGTGACCTGCCAAAACTGTCCATTCCCAACACCCATTTTTTCCAATTCTGCTTTGCTGGCACGAACTTGACCACCTAAGTTGGGGTCGTTGTACAAGAAGTGCGTCGGATTCTCCACAGAACCTTCAAAGCCCACAACCAAAATCCAGTGGCCTGCTCCTGGAAACGAGTCTTCATAGCGATCACCAGGACGCAGATGAGAATAATACTTGGAAGGTCTTGAATTCATTTTCACCACAGTACCGACGCTATAATTGACACCAAACGGAACCGGCTGTCCTTTTTTCAAGGTATCCATCAATTGCGTCCAAGTTCCCGAGCGTGTCGACTCAGCATTTTTCAGCCCTCTTTTACGAAGTGCTTGCCCCATCAGATCGACATCGGTACCATCACCTAGAATATACATCTCAGACACCAATTGGTTGGCATCCCCCATGTCCCCTTTGCCATTGGCTTGTAACAACATTAAAGCGGTCGCGATACCACAGTGAGCACCAGGACGATTGGTTGGCATATGGTGCTGTTCGACCGTTTCACTATTCAAAGCCTTCTCAGCAGCTCCAGATGCATTGGCAGAAGTATTTTCTTTGGCTTCTTTATCTGCCAAGGTCCAATAGCCACCTGCACTTTTCAATAGTTTTTCGGCACTTTCTTGGGAGACCTGTCCAGTACCCATCACTGCACGAATTTGTTCACCGGCAAAGGCGGATTTTTCTTTGACACCATCCATCTTTTCTTGAGCGATGCTTTGTTGAATACCCGAAAATGTATTGGCAATTGTCCACACTTTCCCTGCCCATTGAGCGGTTTGATTATCCTGATGTTGGCGCGCCATCTCAGCAACTTGATGGGCCGTGTTTTTAGCCTGACTGATAAAGCCATTCACCATCTGCTCAAACGCCGTTGACAAGGTAAGACCACCTGCTTGTTGTAACTGCGTACTTTGACTGGCGGTACTACCTGCACTGGAAGAATTATTGG
>CAKZLX010000411.1 GCA_937127265.1 uncultured Pseudomonadota bacterium | reverse complement strand
AGTCACGCACCGTCAAAAGTCGTAATAGAGCCAACCCCAAAGGGGTCGGTAAGAGACAAAACTGTCCAATTGGACTCGATGTGGCACAATCATGAGTCGTAATAGAGCCAACCCCAAAGGGGTCGGTAAGAGAATAGTGAGTTTGTGAATCGTCACATTGGCGACCGTCAAGTCGTAATAGAGCCAACCCCAAAGGGGTCGGTAAGAGAGTGCCTTTGAAATAGCACTTACAAACTAGTATAATTGACCCATTTTCGAAAAGCAAACAAAAAATCAATCGTACCAACAAAATAAATACACAAAGAAATCCAAAAATGAAAAACAAACCCAAAACAAAACCGACAACCACAACATCCGAAAAATATTCCAAATATGAAATCATAGGTCACCACAAAAAACAACCAAACCCCACTTTAAACCTAGGTTGAAAAGTTAGGCGCCCAAACAAGTCCCAAAGCAGCGAAAACCCCTCTCGAACCAGTCCAAAACACAGTTAGAACCGTAAAAGGTACCGAAATTTACCCCAAGCAGAAAACGTCCAAAATCCAACATTCTCCACCAAGTAAACCAGCATCAAGTCAGCAAGATGCATCCACCGATGCAAAAAATATCCGTCCCACAAGACCAGAACACCAAATCAACACCATCCAACCAACCCCACACTCGGTAGATCAAATGCCAAGGGAGCAGGGTCGGTCAAACAGTATCGTCATCTACAATACAAAACAGTGATGTCAAAGAACAAATCGGGTTTCAATAGTTTGAAAAAACAACACTACATCTAGCATATCTGATTTCAGGTTTGTGGCTCAATAATGATGGTCAATTATTTTCCAAAATGTCGACAGTGTTTTTCTGAAATGGATACATTACTTCCGTTGATAACTTGAAATCATACAAGGAAATAGCCAGATGATTACCCAACTTAAATTGAAAAATTACAAACGATTTAAAGAGGCTACTTTTAATTTCGGCGATCGTCTCACCATGATTTACGGACCAAACTCATCCGGTAAGTCTTCAGTGTTGCGTGCACTGCAAATCCTGCGACAGGCATGGGAACACGATCGGTTTTTATACTTGAAGCCACAGGGTGCCAACTACTCATTCAGTCGGTTTGAACACTTGGTTTCCAAGTCCATTCGGGATGGTGTTGTCGAAGAGCCAGAAGATGATTTATACTTTGAAATCACGACGACCAATACGTTTGCTCAACATGGCCACCAACACTTGTATACGGTTGGTCTAACCTATAATGAAGTGGAGGATACGCATAATGGTGAGTTGAATACTTTGATGGTGCGACGTGAGTTGGTTGACCTTTCTATCGAAGAGGAAGATCGCCAACCCAGAAAAACCTTTGAATTTACCCTCGATATTCAACCGTGTCCTTTTGAAGAAAGTCGATTTTACAACCAATATTCGGCATTGCTGTCCGAAGAGTGTATTTCCCAGAAGAAGTGGGAGACGATTTTGGGTGGAACTCAAGTTTCCGATGAACTCTACGCACTAGATGTACGAGAGATGGCCTCCCAAAACAGTAATTTGCTCGACCAAGTGAAGAGTTTGATTCAAAAGAAATCAGCAGATGTGCCAAAAGCCTATTACAGTCTTCGGTTAATTCGACCGTGGGACACTTTCTTTCAAGACAAAAGTTTCATCCTTCAAGTGGAGAGTAATAATCGTTTATTGTTTGAAGCCAAAGTGGGAACACATTCGATCACTGAAGAATTAGAAATATCAAATGTTGTTTGGTATGTCGAGTTTGAACTGGATGAACAACAGAAGTACCAGGTGCTTGAGCGACTGGCAGAGGCCTTGGATTCTTTTGAGTATGCCTTTTGGGCGATGTATATGGTGGGTGGTCATTTGAAGCTAGTTAATGCAATTGGTCCTTCCAGAAGTGTCCCGCAATACGTCTACAGTTACAAACTAGTCAATTTTGTAGGGTTTGCAGGAGAGGATTTTAGTAGTTTGATGTTCTCAAACAAGCAAATGGGAACGGTCTTGACCCTGGTCAATCAAAGTATTTTACAAATGGGTGTACCTTATCAGTTGTGCGCCTCTGATGTAGAGGGAATCCAATTTGGACAACCGTTACAAGAAGTCTGGCTTCAACGTTTACAGACGGACCATCTAGGGCGCGTCTTGATTGAAGATGGTATACCTAAGGTGCTAGATGATGTGAATGTAGCATTGCCCGATTTGGGTTTTGGTTTGTCACAGATGTTACCGATTCTCACGCAATATCACTATCAAGCCGAAGAACAAGACTCTTTGTCGCTCAGTACTTTGACAGTGGAGCAGCCAGAGTTGCATCTTCACCCCTCTTGGCAAGCTGAGTTAGCCCAGATTTTATCTGGCGCTGTTAAAGAGGGAGAAGAACCACAGTCAGTGACCCAAATGATTGTGGAAACCCACAGTGAGCATTTCATTCAGCGGATTCGAAATATATTTTTGAGTGTGATGAGTATTATTGTTTCGGTGAAAATATAAAAAATTATTTAAAAGATAAAATTAAAGCTAAAATTTACGTTATTGGATCACTGAAAAACAACTATTGCACAATAAAAAAAAATATAATTAAAAAAAATATATGTTTTATATCTTCTTTCGGAATCTCTAATCA
>CAKZLX010000410.1 GCA_937127265.1 uncultured Pseudomonadota bacterium | reverse complement strand
GTGGTGCCTCGATTGTGGACACCCCAACACAAGGTGTACAATTGGGATTGGTTCTAAACCGCACAACCCCTCAAGCCACCAAACAGGCTTTACATGCCTTTGCCGAAGTACTGCACAAAATCCCCACCCCACCTCGTGTTCGCATTGAACTCTTAGATGTCATGGCCACTGGGGTTCCGATTAAAAATATTGCCATGGGTGGGTTTGGAAAGTTCTTTGCCAAGCAAGACTTCATCATCACCGAGCAAATCGATGGACTGGACATTCGATTTAATCGACCGAATGAATGTTGGGAATAAACCAAACAGACTGAATGTCAGCAATTGAAGACAGTCCAGATCGATTCAAGACGCTTGATTAGCCCCATTGACAATCATCGACAAGGCTGGGCTGCCAAGTTGGTATTGTACTCAGGATTACAAGTACCCGCCCCAGACTGTAAACAGCTTAAAATGACCGACCAGTTCCCTGTCAAATATCCAACACCACCGCAGGCGGCCAAGTACACATAGTCCACTTGAGCATCACAATCACCAATATATTGTCCTGGAACGCCACAACTTGGAACCGCACCATTCCAACCATAGGAATTGGCTTCACAAGAGGTCAGGGCAGTCCAGTTGGTACACCCTGCATAGGTATTCAAGTATTGACGTTCTTGGTTGTTGTCACAGTTATAGTCATACGAACCATCACCACGGTGAATTTGGTGGTAAGCAGAAGCACCTGGATATGCCGCCGCGTTACCATCGTAACAGTCTGAAGTGTTGGCGCCTGTGTACGGGTGGGTCGGTTCACACCAACACTGGGTTGGTCCAGAGACTCCGTACCCATCACCATCTGAATCCAAATAGAAACTGGTACAATTTTGGGCATTTTGCTGATTGGTGTTTCCATCGCAATCATTGTCCAAACCGTCACCACAAACCTCGGTAGCACCTGGATTCACCGTAAATTGGCTATCGTTACAATCCGGTTGTTGACGAGTGGTGTTCACACAAGGTGGCGTTTCACAATATCCGTCACCATCATCGTCGTAGACCACAGTACCCTCATCCACACGACCATCACAATTGTCATCAATGTTGTTGGCGATTTCTTGGGCGTTTGGATAAGCCAACGGGGCATTGTCGTTGCAGTCGGGCTCAACTGAAGTTGCATTGATACAAGGTGGCACTTCACAATACCCATCACCATCGTCGTCGTAGCACTCGGAATTGACTTCGGCCGGTGTGGCTTCCGAGCAGTCATTGTCCAAACCATCACACAGTTCAGGAGCACCCGGATAAATCTCTTGGTTACTGTCGTTACAGTCTCCACCATTTGGCGAATATCCATCTCCGTCACTATCAAAGTCCAACAAGGTGACCACTTGGTATGCCGAAAAAGCCTCGGCCACATTTCCATCAGAATCTTCCGCCTTGAAGGTCAAAGTGTAGGTTCCCAAAGCCAAATCCGCACTACACTGTGCCAACCCACTTCCATCCACGGACATAAAGCAAATGAAGCCACCAGGATTAGCAGAGAGTTCTACCGTTAGGTTTTCAGCGGCTTCTTGGCGATCAGAGACTTCAGCCATAAAGACATAGGGACTGTTTTCCAACCCTTTTTCACCAGGATACGGGTGTAACACTTCAATCGACGGTTTCTCGGGAACATCCAAGACAGAAATTGTAATACTCGCCTCACCTTGCAAGGCATAGGAATCAATCACCTGTAAGGAAATCACGTGCGTTCCTTCACTCAAAGAGGCGGTGGCAAACTCCACAGCACCATTGGCATCGGGCGGATCAAAGTCGGGCAACACACCATCAATTGAGGATACCCAAGAAACTTCCAGTTCATTCAAGGGACCATCGTCCCCCACCGTTCCGTAAAATTCAATTACCGTTCCTTCATCAAACTCTGAACCATCCAAGGGCAAGGTAAAGGCCGCATCCGGAGCACGATTGCTGGTTCCAATCGTCTTGTCGCCCTCACAAGCGGTCCCCCAAATCAATAATGCTCCGATAGAGCAAATGGGTAGATTTTTCGTCAACATACATCACCTCTGGTTCTCTTTATCGTTACGCATTTTTATTCGATTTGCAAGGTAGAATAGATTGAATTGCACAATTAGAATAGACTGTAATACCCAAACAACCTATCCCAATGTAATGAACCATTCTATTATCAACAGCGTAATGGAGCACACCATGAACAACCTCGAAGCATACTTTCACCAGTTTCAACAATACAGTGCACATCAGGGTGACATTTTTCTCTATCAATATGATGGTCAAAAAAGTTCCTACACCATCCATCTCTCAGGGATTATTCACGGTAATGAAGTCGGTTCTTTACCCACCCTATTGGCACTGATCGAAGATTTAGAACGGGGTCTCATCAAGTTTGGTGGACGAATCAACATTACGTTGGGCAACCCTGAAGCCAGTCGTCAAGACAAACGCTTTATCGATGCTGACTTAAACCGTCTGTTTCTCAAAGACCAACCTCATGAACATATTGACACCCACGAAGGCAAACGGGCCCGGGCTTTAATGCCGATTCTCGACCAATCTGATTTGATTCTGGATTTACACCAAACCATGTTGCCCAGTGCAATGCCCTTCTACATTTTTCCCAATACGCCTATCGCCCGCGCTATCGCAGAAGGTATTGGGGGGACAAAGGCCTATATTGATGCCACACCAACCGAGGACAAACCAACATACCAATGTGCTGATGAATACGTTTGGCGACAAGGGAAACCAGCACTCACTTTGGAACTGGGCGAAATGGGCTTCCATCAACCCGCAACCGACGCTGCCACCGAGTCCGTACGCAACCTTATCGCACTCATCGAAATGCTTAGAGCCCAACATGCACTCCAGAACCCCCATACCATGCTCTCACTGATTCAATCACGGTCTAAAGGTCAACTGTCGCAGTACCGTACTGTTCATCGAGAACCCTATGGTGAGCCAGACCGACAATTGGCACCAGGATTCATCAACTTTCAAGAAGTGACCAAAGGAGAAGTCTTGAGTGCAGCGAACACACCTGTGATCGTAGCCCCTTGTTCCGGTCGATTGTTATTTCCAAAATATCCCAGTCGAGATGAACATGGACAAGTGAACGAAACCTTACCCAAAGAAATCTTTCGAATTATTCAAACGGTGTAACCAACCAGCATAGCCAACATCGACCGATATCAACATTGACAACCCGATTTAAGAAGCACTCTCAATCAAAGCAGGGTTCAAATGGGTGACCTTCGGTTGATTTAGGCGCAACATTTCCATGGCATGTTCACGAGTACGTTCGGTGATTTCAATACCACCGAGCATCCGAGCAACCTCATCGCTTCGTTCAGTGAAGTTCAAATAGCGTGTGGCTGAGGAGGTACGATTGTCAATAACTTGTTTACGAACATGCAAGTGGTGATGAGCGCAAGAGATAACTTGGGGCAAGTGCGAAATACAAAGGACTTGACGTCCCTCACCGACCTGTTGTAACTTTTGTCCAACAGTTTGGGCTACACCACCACCAATACCTGTATCAACTTCATCAAAGATATAAGAGCCAACTGGATCACTTTGGATTAGCGCCACCTTCAACGACAACAAAATACGGCTCAGTTCACCACCGGAAGCAATCTTCGCCATCGGCTGAAACCCTTCACCCGGATTTGGTGAAATGACATATTCAACAGCATCCAAACCGGTTCGGGTGATACTATCGATGGTGGCTTCTTCAACAGAATTGACGAGACCCTCGGCATTTCGGTGTACAAAATTGACCCGAAAGCGACAGTGGGGCATGCCCAATTGAGAGAGTTCAGATTCCACCAAACTGGCCATTCGATTGGCGGCTTCTTGTCGAACCAAAGACAATCGGCGACTTTGCAGCATACATTCTTCGGCTAAGACCTCCATTTCTTTGGTGGCTTGACCAATACGGGATTGTTGCCCCACCAAGGTATCCATTTCAATTTGCAATTGATCGCGGGCGCGAATGACCGATTCAACATCCCCACCATGAGTGCGTTTGAGCCGTTCAATTAAATGGAGGCGCTCTTGCATGATTTCTAACTCTTCGGGTGAGACGGTCACTGAGTCTGAAATACGACTGACATCTCGTGCCATCTCATCCAATTCAATCTTGCTTTTGGCCAATAAATCCAACATTTCCTCAAACTGATCGTCCAACTCAGCGACTCGTTGCAGGGTTTGCAAGGCTGAGGTTAATTGATCTACCACCGAACCATCGCCTCCAGACAATCGATGGGCAACCTCTTGTGTATGCTCTCGCAAAGTTTCCGCATTGAGCAAACGATCGATTTCACGTGCCAATCGTTCATCCTCTCCCACTTCAATCTGGGCCATTTCAATGTCGTCCAGTTGCGTTTGGACCCGACTCATTTTAAGTTGGCGTACTTCTTCTTGATCGTTGAGCTCATGGACTTCACGTTGTAAACCACGTAATTGATCCACCTTAGAGGAGAGCAGAAAAGTATCCTTAGAGATTCCAGCAAAGTTGTCCAATATCTCAATGTGACTGTCGGTTGACAATAAGGCGTGACTCGCATGTTGACCGATGATGTCGACCAACCCCTTGGAAATTGTGGTCAGAACGTTCAAAGTGACACGTTGTCCATTCAAATATATTCGATGACGACCATTGGTGGCAATGATGCGTTTTATCGATAACGTTTCGTCCAGATCGATATCTTCCTCTTCCAAGATCGGAGTAATGCGCGTCAACTGTTCAGATCGAAGTTTCAATTCCAATTCCAAAGTGGCTTTGTCTTCGCCATGACGAATGAGGTCAGTGGAGGCACGTCCACCCAAGCAAAGAGAAATGGCGTCAAACAAAATTGACTTCCCTGCCCCTGTTTCACCAGTGATAGCAATGAATCCATTGGGGAATTGCAAGTCTAATGAGTCAATGATGGCAAAGTGTTGGGCACGCAATCGTGAAATCATAAAGTCTCCAAAAGTAAACAAAAGGAATTAAGGTCAACACTACTTTTGGTCACCATATCAATATTTGTTCACATCTGACAACTCTATTTCGGTCATAAAATGACCAAACACACAAATAACACTGTTAAAATGTATCGCTCACAAAACTTTTTCGGCGATCTTTAATAACAAAACAGTAATCACAGACGATAAAGTCATGAAAATGACA
>CAKZLX010000409.1 GCA_937127265.1 uncultured Pseudomonadota bacterium | reverse complement strand
CACCCCACAATACCGTGAACAAATCCAGATGGTCTTGCGCAAAGAGCTGGAACTGATGACCATCAAAGAACGTAGTATCCAGTTACTCAGTCTGTGGACCTTAGCCACCGCCGCCCATCATAAACTGATCTCTGAAGAAGTCGCCACCATATTGGTGGAACAAGTACCCTTGGTTGATGCCAACGTACAACCTCTGTTACACATGGCCTTGTGGGAAATGTTGGAGATTCAATCGGTACGTACCTATTTCCGAGAATTCCTCACCACCAGTACCGATGCCGAGGTGCAAACTGTTTTGGGGATGCTCGGGCGCAAAGTTGATTTGGTACAACATCTCTACAACATCTCCGTCACCGGAGACACTCCATGATCGGCATCCTCCTCTGGGTCAGTGCTTGTGTCCATTGGAAACCACCGGCACCACTGGTACATACAACCACGATTGATCGCGTATGCGATGGTACTCAAACTGTCGATGGGGACATCACACTATCCCCCTTTTCAATACCAGCAGTCCCCATTCGCAAAGGTACTGTGAGCATGGTGGACTTGATCTATGGTGTAACCACCACTGGGAAACCCTTTTACAACGACACCCTCAGTGCCAACAACATTCACCACCAGAACGATTGTAAACTCGATCTAACTGATATTCGAACTGAACCAATCGGGGGAACGCTGTCTAGTCAGTGGCAGGTCACACCCAACCACGATGCTCTCGCCACACTCGATTCCGGCATTGGTATTCAATGGCAATGGAACGATCAACAAGGTACCATTCGATACGCACCTTCTTACGATTCTAACACCTTCAAACCCTATGCCACATTCGGCCCAACCGGAGCAACAGGACGTTCTGGAATACAACCGAGTGCAAACGGACGGGCATACAGTGGTGACTCTGGCACCACAGGTGCTTCGGGTAAAAATGGTACCAGTGGAAGCAATGGTCAACACGCTTGGTTACCGGGGCAAAGTGGTGGACATGGTGGCGATGGTGGACGTGGTGGCGATGGTCGCTCTGGAAGCAACGGTAAAAATGCCACTAGCACCGGTGGCAATGGTGGTAATGGTGGCAACGGGAGCCCCGGCGGAAACGGTTCTCATGGTGGCAATGGTGGCAACGGCTTTCCGGGCAACAATGCAGAAGATGGTGATGATGGCGTGCGTGGTACCAATGGACCCGATTTACATATAACCATCCGCCCAATTTTCTCTCCTTTTTACCCGAATGAGACTTTGGTTTATGTGGCGGTCAAAGCCAATCAACAAGGTCATGCCTACAGCGAAAACTACATCTTTCACCAAGACGAACCCTTCACCTTCACCACTCAAGGTGGACGTGGTGGTCATGGTGGTGACGGTGGCGATGGTGGCAATGGCGGTGATGGCGGTCGCGGTGGTGATGGTGGACGTGGTGGTCACGGTGGTCATGGTGGCGATGGTGGCGACGGCGGCAGTGGTGACAGCGCCAATGGCATTTCTCCCGGACGTGATGGCAAGGGTGGAAATGGTTCTCGTGGTGGAAACGGTGGAAATGGCGGTGATGGTGGAAACGGTGCTCCTGGTGGTTGCGGTGGTGATGGAGGTAACGGTGCCAGTGGTGGAAATGGTGGTGACATCACCGTTCAAGTCTATGGAGATACCGAATTTCGGAATCGAGCCCTCAACGCATTTCGATTCCAATCTCTCGGTGGACAAGGTGGCAATGCTGGATACGCAGGCAATCGTGGTCAGACTGGTTCGGGGGGACGCGCTGGATATGCTGGTGCTGGCGGAAACGGTGGGTCAGCGGGTTCCGGTTCATCCTATGGCAAAAGTGGTACCTCGGGTTCTCGCGGGAGTAGTGGTCGATCTGGCGGTCAAATAGGGATACGTTATTGCGATGCCGACAATGGACGAAATGGCCCCACAGGATATTCAGGACACATTACAATACAACAATTTTCATTGGAGACACCATGATCTGGGGATGGATAGGGCTATGGTTGTTCGCATGTAGCAACCCCACCAAAATACCAAGTAAATCTGATGCATGGATTGAGGAGCACCTCGCCACAAGCCAATCCTTGGAGATGCAACTGGCGATGATTGAAGAGATTGGTATTCGTCGAAATCCACAAACCATGACCCTGTTGGTCGAGTTTGCCAATGATGCGGATCCTGTTTTACGACAAGCTAGTTTGAAGGCGTTAATCGCCTTTGGGCCCAATTTTGCTGATGATCGTCGCGACCAACAATACCTGAGCAGTTTGGATGATTCCGACCGTGGCGTGAGAACACTGGCCAAAAAAGGCATCGCCGAAAGAATCCAATCGGAAGCCCAAACCACATTTTTGCTCAACAATTTGCTCAAACGAGGAAGCAATCACCAACAGTGGATGGCACAAATCGATGTCTTGGAACTCTTGCAGTGGGTGCAAGGGGATCGCGCAGCCGACATTGACACTTTGAGTCGTTCCCTTTGTACCCAAGCCACCAACCCTCAGGTACGCAAAAAAGCCATTGAAGTTGTCAGCACACGAACAGTGGACAGTATTCGCCCTCTCTTGCACGACATTGCTCGAAGTGACCTAGATCCGGAAGTTCGTCAAAGTGCCAAAGACGCCTTGCAACAATTGGGTGGAAAAGTCAACGACATCGTGGCCGCAGTGATGCCCTTCACCGTACAGGGAAGCGATCCAAGTGATTTGGCCATTGGATTCCAACACTACCTTTCGGGCGCCCTTTCTTCAAGCGAAGTCGCAACCATTGTAGAACGTGGTCAGGTTGACACCATCATGGAAGAATTGGTTTTTCAAGATTCTTTTATCGATGACAACCAAGCCATTCAAATCGGACAGAGTTTGCGAGCCTCTCAAGTGATCACCGGAACCATTCAATTCCAAGCCAACAAAGCCACCATCACCATTAAACGCATCGATGTCGAAAGCCATGAAATTCTGTCTTCGGCCCAAGACAGTGGCCTCATTTTAGATTTCGATGCCCTACAACGTTCTGTTTCCACCCGTTTCATTGAGAATTTCTAATGTGGTTGTGGTTGAGCATACAATTCGCTTGGGCAGAGGGAAATGACAGATCTCCTGCAAACAACGAGGTCAATCTAGATCAAACCATTCAATCGATACTGACCCCTCCAACCAAACGGCGAACTCAACAAAGTTTTGGTGGTCTCCCCTGTCCCAAACCAAACTGTCAACGTCGAAATCCGACACAACAAGAAGCCTACAACCAAATGTTTTTTGCCGATGGAAACTGGTTGGTAATGGCCAATACCTATGGTCAGGGAGCGCACTTGATGCCGACACTAGAAAAGGCAGACGACAATTCTGTGGTTCGATTTGTGTCTTGGTCACTTCCTGAACGGACCTTGCGAGTGGTCATGGAAAACCAAGCCCCTCAGGCATTTTTTGCCACTTGGTCATTTGAGGCGATGGCACCAACAGCCAATCCCTTTGAACCAACACGCCTTGATCCTTTGAATACCACCCGTCAACAATGGCTGGGACAATGTGAAAGTGCGACAGAAACCAAACGTGACCATCGTGGAAATGCGGTGGGATGGCAAGGAGAGAACTGTCATGGATGGTCCTTGTGGTTGGAGTATGACCCCACAATTGTTCAAGCCCTCAAATTAATGGCTGTGAAAACAGACCCTATTTGAACCAAGGGCATCGATAATTACCTATGTTGTTTGTATTAAACCATATCTATTTGGCCTGTACATCCCCTAGTACACCATTGGTAGAGGTCGTGGACGCCATGGAACTGGTGACCGCACGTCCGACTGAAACAGAAACAATTTGTAGCACTCTGCGTCCTGATTCGGTGCAACAAGACTGCCTTTGGTGGGGTGCTGAACAATTGATGAGAACAGATGCTGACTTAGCGGCAAAAGTCTGTGGAGAATTGGAGGGTATCTTGGCGGGAGAATGTTGGTTCCAACTGGCCGAAAAACAAGACCAGCCCACTTTTTGTAGCCAAGCGTCTCCTTTTGTCGAGGATTGTCAAATACACCTGTTGTCTCGATGGTTGTTCCGACACCCCCATACCGACTGGAAGGAAATGACAGTTCGTGCTGAGCACTACGGGATTGATCCAGCCTCCAAAATTGGCGAAACCGTTTTGTATCGGCATTTGGTCTCCGTTAGCCAACCCATGGAACTCTCCATCTGTGCGCAAACAGCAAATCAGGGGGCTTGTCTATTGGCCGGCTCTGGTGTCTATCGAGACCGATTGCGATATGCTGAAGAACAACACACTTTTCCTTGTAATATCGATAATCAACACGCTCTCTTTCACAATGACCACCCGACCCTTCAACCCATCTACCAAGAGTTCTACGAGGCAAACTGTGTATCGCCATAGCGCTTTATTTTTTCTGTTTGGATGCATTGAGGTACCAACTGCAAGACAGAGCATCGAGTGGATCAGCCTTGATCAAACAGGCAGTATCAGTGTCATACGCCTCACCCAAAGTGATACGGGCTGGTTCAAAGGCACTGGACATTTCAAAGCCAATCTCTGGACTCCCAACCAAAGTCCACTGGCATTCTGGGACCATGCACCCACCGACCATGTCATTTGGAACCACGCTCTCAAAGCCATTGGACATAGACACCAATTGCAGTACGGCGATGCCGAGTGGCGATTGGACTCTCATTATGACGAGTGGAATCTTCGACTGTTGACCACCTGTGATGATCTCGACAACCGTTGGAATCTTGATGAGAATCGCACCACAATCGTACACTGTATTGGTAGCTCTCATAAGGGGTGGTCTCAATCCCACGACCAAAGTCAAATGTTGAACGGACAAAGTTGGATCCTATCCCACCTTGGTCAGGGCATAGAAGACAATCGGACACTCTACCTTGCTTCTACACCGACCTTACGCTTGGCCTTCGAACAACAAAAAGAATCCCTACACGGTACATTGGAAACGCGACCATCAATCGATAAACCGTGGACAACCACAACGATACATTCAATTGTCACCATCGACACTGGACTCCAAATACAAACCGATGTCGGAACACTGTCGATTACCGCTATTGAAACGATAGCCATCGAGTCCCCCTATGAACACATTGCCAGTTGGGAACGAACACTGAGTCAGTCCCTCTATCCCACTCATGATATCATTTGGCAAAAGGGACAGAGCACTTGGCAAGGGCAACCCTTCTTTTTGCTCATTCGACAGCATGTTTCTCACTAGAAGCCCAAAGGCAATTGGCATTTCCAACGGTTCTCGATAGAGAATATAAGCAATGGGAGGCAAGATGATTGGAATGGAAGGATATGGTCGAGGAGAAGCATCAAATGGTGACGTCTCCGTATTCATCGAAATCCGCGCCACTACTCACCGTTCCAAAGAGATTCAGATTCGCCTTCCCCAAGCCTATCTTTCTTTGGAAAGACGTCTCAAACAACGTATCCACGACAAAATCTTTCGGGGAAAACTGGAAGTTTTTGTACGGAGAACTGGGCTACGTGGTCACCAAGAAGTCTTATTGGACTATGAGTTAGCCAAAGCCTGCTTTGAAGAAATGTCCCAATTGGCAGAAGAATTGGGCCGCTCCAAAGATGACATTGACATCAACGCTATCTTTTCACAATCGGGTGTTCTCAATACCCAAGCCAAAGAACCGGACGCCATGCAAGAATGGATTATCGTCTCTACGGCAATGGACTCGGCCATCATTGACTTAATTCAACAACGCAAAGTTAATGGAAAAGAACTGGCGATGGAACTGGGACCAGAATTACGAGATTTGCAACGACATCGGGGAGAACTGTCTGCACAATTGGACATTTTGAATGCTGCTTTGGTCAAACGATTGGAGAAAAGATTGCACAAACTCCTTGGACAACGTATCCATCCACAAAAGTTGGAACATGAAGCCGCTATCTTGGTTGAAAAGTCCGACATTACCGAGGAACTGGCACGCTTAGAAGAACACTGTTTGCAACTCGGACAGTTACAAGCCCTCAAAGAAAAGGGTGTTGGACGACAAATGGATGCTGTCATCCAACAAATTCAACGCGAAATGAACACCATCGCCTCCAAAGTTATCCCCGCACAAGCCAGCCAGCATGTCGCCGCCATGAAAGTCCACATCGAAAACATTCGTGACATCATCGCCCAGGTAGAGTAATGTCGACACTCAAAATCGCACTGGATGGCTTGATGAACCAACAGCCGGTACAAGCCACTATCGAAAACGATCCAATCAAATTTGCCCATCGCTATACCGATCCCAACGATCAAGAATTGGCGGCCATTTTTGCCTCGATGCTGGCCTTTGGTAAGGTCAGTTTGTTTCTGCCGGTGATTGAAAGATGGATGTCGTTGTGTGACCAACGTGGAGGACCACGACAAGCTGTCGAGCGATTCTCCGTAGCAGATTTTACCGTCTTCAACCAACTGTCTTATCGTTGGAACAAGGCACCCGATTTCACGTTGATCATGCTCACCTTCCGAGAAGTACTGAAAGATCATGACAGTGTTGGGAGTTGGGTAGAGTCATTGTATAAGCCACAGGATATTGATCTCAACGATACGCTCACCCGCATGATGAACCGACTGCAATCACTGGCTGTGTCTATATCAACCGAGGCTGGATGTACCGTCACAACCTTTGCTGAATTACCCGATGGCTTCAAACGATTTTTATCCTCGCCCGCCAAAGGTTCCGCTTGCAAACGGTGGCAAATGTTAATGCGATGGATGGTACGCACCACCGCACCCGATCTGGGTCTTTGGAATCTTCCTGCTGCCAAACTCACCATTCCCTTAGACATCCACGTTCACACTATCTCGCAAATGATTGGTCTGACCACCCAAAAATCCGCTAACCTCAAAGCCGCTCGTGCCATCACCGATCAGTTGCGCACAATCGCTCCTGATGACCCCATTCAATATGACTTTGCGCTAGCCCATCTTGGAATTTCAGGACAGTGTCAGAAAGCCTACAATTTACAAATTTGTACGATTTGTCCCTTGCATGAGTTGTGTGTTCACACTAAAGGCAAGCAACCCCAAGAACAAGGAGATCGATCATGAGTCTGAATGTGGACGCTTGGACAAAACCCGATCAAGGAGCCCTTTTTATTGTCACCGGTGCCAGTGGTACTGGAAAGACAACACTGGTCAAACGCGCCTTGTCAACGATTCCCAACATTCAGTTCTCAGTTTCAGCCACCACTCGAAAAATCAGAGAAGGCGAAATCGATGGACGAGATTATCACTTCTTAGACATTCCGGAATTTGAACGACGCAAAGACGCAGGTGAATTGTTGGAGTGGGCACAGGTCTATAAAAATTTCTATGGCACCCTAAAAGCACCCGTTATCGAAGCCCTCAATGCCGGTGAGAGTATCTTACTCGAAATCGACCAACAAGGTGCCGCACAAGTCAAAGCCCAAATGCCACAAGCGATTTCAATTTTCATTTTGCCTCCAACCATGGCCAGTCTGGAAAGTCGATTGCGCGGACGAAATACTGACTCCGATGAAATCATCGCCCGACGTCTCAAAGAAGCCCAAGACCAAATCGACCACTGTGGCTCCTTTGACTACTTGGTTATCAATGACGACTTGGAGTCTGCTTCGGATCAGTTCATGAGCATTTTGGTTGCCGAATTACTCAAAAGCAACCGCCGAAACTCTTGGGTACAGCAATTCGTTCCCAACAAAGAGTGAAATTTCAAAAAATAACACTTGTGCATTGCACAATTGCCTGCAATCAAGGTATTCTTTTTAGACCTATCACAGAGAGCATCAACCTGTGATCCACAATCAAAGGAGACCTTGTGAGCGCCAAAGAAGTCACCAGTATTCAACAACTTATCGACATTGTCCACGAATATTCTCCCAACGCCGACATCCAGTTACTGATGGATGCCTACTTCTACGCCCAACAGGCACACGATGGGCAGTTTCGCAACTGTGGAAAAGACTACATTACCCATCCCTTAGCCGTAGCCGGTATTCTAGCCGAAATGAAAATGGATGTGGAAACCATTGCCACTGGACTGCTGCACGACACCCTTGAAGATGACCCCTTCACCAAATACGAAACCCTCACCGAAAAATTTGGCGAAGACATTGCCATCTTGGTCGATGGGGTCACCAAAATTGGCAAGCTCAAATTCAAAAGCAAAATGGAAGAAGAGACAGAGAACTTCCGTAAAATGGTTTTGGCGATGGCCAAAGATGTGCGGGTAGTGTTGGTCAAATTGGCAGATCGTCTTCACAACATGCGAAACATGGGACCAATGAAGCCCCACAAACGCAAAAAGAAATCCGAAGAAACCATGGAAATCTTTGTGCCCATTGCCAATCGCTTGGGTCTGTCCAAAGTAAAGTCGGAATTGGAAGATTTTTGCTTTCAATATATTGAGCCCGAACTCTACGCCGAACTCAAAGAGAAGTTAGATAAACGAGCGCCTGACCACAACGAATTCATTGAACGTTTTGGTACGCTTCTACATGATGAATTGAGCAGCAAAGGAATCAATTGCCAAGTGTTTGGCCGCACCAAATATCTGCGTTCTGTGTACAACAAAATGATTGCCCAACGAGTCGAATTCGAACAAGTCCACGATTTGTTGGCCTTTCGCGTCTTGGTCGATGATTTGGGCAGTTGCTATGCAGGTTTGGGATTTATTCACGCCTTGTACCCACACCATCCAAACCGTTTAAAGGACTACATCGCCCAACCCAAATCCAATGGATACCAATCGTTGCATACGGTGGTCTTACCTGAAGGTCGCCAAGTAGAGATTCAATTCCGCACGCGTGAAATGCACCGTATTGCTGAATTGGGAATCGCTGCCCACTGGCGTTACAAAGAAGGTCACTTGGCGCTTTCTAAAGAAGACATTCAAAAAATCGCCAAACTGCGGGCCTTGTTTGAAGCCGCACAAGAGTTGACCGATGGGCAAGAATTCTTGGATGCCGTCAAGGTAGAACTCTTTTCCCAAGAAGTCTTTGTTTTCACCCCTGCTGGAGATGTGCGTATTTTCCCGGTTGGAGCAACGCTGTTGGACTTTGCCTACAGTATTCATACCGACTTGGGCTCGAAGTGTACTGGTGGTATTGTCGATGGTCGTATTGTTTCCTTGCGGTACGTCCTGCAAAATGGTGACCACATTGAAATCCTCAGCAACAACACCCAAAAACCAAACCGCGACTGGTTGAACATTGCCAAAACATCGCGGGCTCTTTCCAAAATCCGTCACAGTATTCGTGGAGAGGAACGCGAACAAGCCCGAGAGTTGGGACAAGCATTACTTGAACGCACCCTCAAACAACACGATTTGAGTATCTCCAAAGCCCAAAAGTCTGGCAAAATCGATGAGGTTCTCAAAGAATTCGGTCACAAAACACCCGAACAACTCTACATGGGAATTGGTGAAGGCGCCTTGACAGTCAACAAAGTGGTCGACAAGATCGTGCCACCCATCAACCGTAAACCAGCCACCTTGTCCTCGTTTTTCAATAAAATGCGTGGAAAAACAACTTCCCCAGTGTTGATCAACGGAGAAGATGACGTCCTGACCTCTTTTGCCAAGTGTTGCAGTCCTCTTCCGGGAGAGGCTGTGGCAGGATTTATCACCCGTGGCCGAGGCATCACCATTCACAAAACAGATTGTGAGCAATATGCTGCCTCCGATGACGATCGCAAAATCCCAGTACAATGGCAAAACTCGGATTCTCGTCACACCGCCACCTTGGAAGTCGCCTGCTCAAACCAAATGGGAATTCTGGCAGATTTGGGTGCCACCTGTAAAACGATGGGCATCAACATTTCCCACTTGGAAACGATTGTACTCTCCAACGAAGAAGCCGCCGTCAAGTTCTCGGTGGCGATTGCCCACATCGACCAAATCAACGTGTTGATCAAAAATGTACAAAAAATCAAAGGGGTTACTGGAATTCGTCGAATCTAATAAGACTTGCTCTTGACGCTGATATCATCGACACCGTTGCTGGGTTTGGGTTCGCTGATAAGAGCACACTGGATTGGACCATGACCCCGGAGAACAATTGTAGGACAAGTAGTCAGAATCTCCACAAGCGGTCACCGTTGGATTGAGTAATCCGGTAATACTACTGCGACTATACCATCCATTGGAACAAGTACTGGCACCGTACCATCCACCGTAGCAGTCTGCTAGGTCTGTGTAATATTTTTCCTCGGTGCCATCACAATCGAAGTCATAGGTTCCATTGTCTCCACGAGGAGTACTCGAGGATGAATAGGGCGCTCCCGGATAGGTGATGGAGGCATTGATACCAAAGTCATAACAATCACCGACAGTGGTGGTGGTATAATCACCGGTTGGAGAACAGGTACACACAGATGCTGAAGTACCATAGCCATCATCATCTAAGTCTTGGTAATAGGTGACACAATCGGTGGCATTGGCTTCATCGTACTCACCGTCACAGTCATTGTCATAATTGTCACAACTCTCAGCCATTCCAGGATGACAGAAATTGCAATTGTCATGGCAGTCATCGTTGTTAGACACATACCCTTCAGGAACAGAGCAGGCCGTAGCGGATAGCGTCATCGAGCCGTAACCATCATTGTCATCATCGAGGTAATAGGTGTTCAGCACGCCTTCATCCACCGCTCCATCACAGTCGTTGTCGTAATTGTCACAAGATTCAACGTTGCCGGTCCAAGCGTAGGGATTGTTGTCATCACAATCGTTAGCGTTGGCAACATAGCCAGTCGGCTGGTAGCAAGAAGATGTTGTGCTGTTGGCATTCCCTCGGGTATCTCCGTCAGTATCAGCATACCAAATAGTTTGATCAACAGCATTGTCATCGGCGACCCCATTGCAGTCTTCATCCAGTGTATTGCAATACTCGGTAGCATTGGGATGGAAGCCATCATCCGCATCATCACAATCACCATCAGTCAAGGTTGCTGGGTCACAATTACCGCTTGATGACCCATAACAAGGTGTACTCTCACAGTAGCAATCTCCATCATCGTCAAAAAATGGGGTACCCTCATCAATAAAGGTGTCACAGTCATTGTCTATGCCATCAGCCACTTCGGTACCGTTGGGATAGGCATTGCTGGCGTTGTCATTGCAATCACCCTGTTCTTCGGTGAATCCATCGCCATCGTCATCGAAACAAATAGTCTCGTTGTCAATCACCCCGTCACAATCTTGATCGACACCATCACAGGTTTCGGCACCGTCTGGATGAATGGTAGCATCGGTATCATCACAGTCTCCGTCCATCTCAGCATAGCCATCGCCATCGTCATCATAGGCATCGGTTTCCTCATCGACAATTCCATCACAATCATTGTCAACCTCATCGGGTACTTCCACACCATTGGGAGAAGTCGTCGATAATGTATCGTCACAATCCCCTTCTTCTTCGGTAAAACCATCCAAATCATTATCGAATTGGGTGCTAGGATAAACGGTAAACACAGTTGTCAATTCGGTAGTGTAGTCATGAGAATCGAGAGCGCTCAAAGTGATCTGGTGTTCTCCAACACTCAGTACCACACTACAATTGGCAATTCCCACAGCATCAGCGGTTGGTGTACAGACCTCTCCATCTACATCAGAAGTCATGGTGAGCAACAAATCTTCAGGCGCATCTTGCTCATCCGATACAAAGTATTCAAACTCAACCGCCACATCTTCTTCACCAAAGTCTGTCGTCGGACGACGTTGCTCAATCACTGGAGCATCCGGCATGTCAATAATTGTGACACTCACGGCAGTATTACCACTCAAACCTTGCGAGTCGGTCACCGTCAAAGTCATCACGTGTTCTCCAGGAGAGAGCAAGTCGGTGGCAAAGTAGATGTCGCCATTGGCATCGGGTGAGTCCAAGTTCACCACACCATCGGCACTACTGCTCCACTGTACGGAGAGTTGCTCCTCTTGGTCTTCAAGGTCGGTGGCTACTGCTCGAAACTCTATTAAGGTGTACTCATCATATTCGGCATTGTCGACCGGATTGACAATACTCAATTCTGGAGCGTCATTGTTTACC
The DNA here is from genome assembly GCA_937127265.1 of uncultured Pseudomonadota bacterium. Classification (GTDB taxonomy): domain Bacteria; phylum Myxococcota_A; class UBA796; order UBA796; family UBA796; genus CAJWHX01. The sequence goes on along the minus strand of CAKZLX010000409.1, from coordinate 624 downwards.
GTCAACGAACCTTTATCACCGTTTGAGCAGGCCACCACCAAAGGAACCATCAATACATACCGAAGCATTCTTCACCTCATAAACTATCAAAATTGACAATAAACCCAGTCTATCACAAATTTGAACAATCTTACAAGGTTCGATACCATATACAAATACCCACTCTTGGAGAATCCTGTAATGACAAGTATTTTGACCCTTCTGTTGGCTTGTGGTGATAAAGAAACCACTGCTGAAGATACCAGCACCAACAATACCATAGATACCGCCGATACTGCTGTAGTTGAGGACTGTATAGAAACGGCTCTCGGTGGCTTTTCATCAGATGTGGAGTGGATCACCGTACACGGAAACTCCGACACCTTGTTTAGTTTGGCTGGTGGTAACCTCACCACTGCCTATCAAGGACAATATGGAACTTACGATTTGAATACCGTAGCCTTTGAAGGGGGCAACGGTTTTTATTTGGAACGTCCAGGGCGGATCATTGGCGCAAAAGTCATCTGGGATAATCTGGGTGACAGCGAACAACCCGCTGAACTCTATTTCTGGCCGGACTTTGGAAGCAATGGCTATATGTGGGATGCGGAAAACCCCTACACCATTGAAACCCGTTGTTTGGAT
>CAKZLX010000408.1 GCA_937127265.1 uncultured Pseudomonadota bacterium | reverse complement strand
ACTCAGTAGCCGTTGCTGCCGTTTTGATTTCATATAAATGAAGTTCTCCCTTTGCTGGATCATCTCCGAAATGAGTAGCCACGTCGACTCTGCGATTGTTGCCAATCAACCACTCGACTGAGACTTGGTACCCCTTTTCTCTGGCATTATTTTCCAGTAGATCTTTGAGCCTTTGCTGGAGTTGTATATGAAGATCCTCAAGAACTTGAATGCTTTGATTGTATTCACGTATCTTCGATCCACAGGATACAGTATTGTGCTGTGTGAAGACTATTCCCTCTGATTGAGTATCAAAATCGACAGAACGTGTCGGAAGTTGGGATATGCAATTCATAAACGCCTGTTGGGCCATCTGTAAATCAGCCCCATCTCCGAGGTTAAGTCGTACAGCCCGATGTACTAGCTTACCTTTCTAATACGCCTCCAATCCATCCCAAGTTAAAACGCTGGTATATATCGTGTCGTCGGAAGCATCTTGAAGACAAAATAAAGTACGAACATCTGGTCTTGTAGAATCCATATCAAAATCTTCTAGTATGACTGCAAAATCTGAATGTCTATAAGAAGGACCTCTACGAGATTCGTCTACGTTTGCAAAGTTTCCACCATTTGCATAATCTGTTTGGCAAGCCGTAAGATACTTATCCACTTTGTTTATGTTTTCGGACAAAAGCTCATCGTCATAACCGATTGGAGTACAGACCACTAAGATATCTTCCCTAGGGTGAGCGCTCCTTGCTTCACGAATGTGCTTTGTGAAGAATGAAATTTGAAACTGCTTGCCACCGTTCCTCCATGTATTCCAAGGTGAAACTGTTAACGTTGGAAAGTAAACCAGTCTAGACGAACCACCATGATGAATTCGATAGAGAAATGGGTTAATTCTGTCGTATTGATCAATAGAAAGACCTACACGATGAAAGAAACTATCAATATTATCAAACATACTCTTATCCTAGTTTTGTAAAATTTACGTGTAAGAATGTCATCTCGACTAATTACACACGCGGACAACTATACGTTTTAGGACATCTTGTACAATAAAAAATTTTGAACAAATAATTGCTCTTAATCTATCCGAAGTTCTTTTTTCTTTTCGTTAATGTACCAAACTACATCTAACCCACACTTGAGAGTCTTAACATGCCCAAACACTTCAACATGCCAAATCAAAGTTTACAAATGACACGTCTGATCAATCAACTTGCAATTGGTTGTCCAATAACGATGGTGCTGCGCGAAGCTGTTGTGAATGGAGTAGAAGCCAATGAACGCTTAGCAAATAGTTTATCTGCCGCTGTGACTACTAGCCGCTCGATAAATAGTCGTATCTTAATTTGTAAAGACCATTCTTTCTCTCATAAACTGGCTATTTATAATTTTGATGGCGAGTACCTATCACAAGAGATTGCTGAAAATAATCTGGCCACCTTAGCAAACAGCGGCAATACGAATAACAATAATGATTTGGCTAGCAATTATGGACAAGGGGCAAAAATATCCTACTTACCACATGCTAACGAAGGTATCTTATATCGTTCTAAGCCAATGGAAGGTTCAACCGGACCTGGAATACAATTTCAAATGATGTTGTTAGCAGATGGCTGTTACGGTTTAAAAGATTTTGACTGTGAGTTCATTGAGGATGTGACTTGTTTTCCCTACCATGAGAATTTCTCATCAGAGATCAATGATGCTATCTCAGGAACTGAAATGGTTCTGATGGGGAGTAATGAAGAAGAAAATACTTGGAACCGTATGTGTCAAGAAACAAGTCTATCGAACAAGGGTGCAGATTTTTATGCTGGACATACATTGGCTGACTTTTTGAGTAATCGCTTTTGGAACAACACAAGTTCTGAAATCCATGTACAACTCTACAATGAAGAAGGTACCAAAGGAGCTTTGCGAAGAGTCAAATCATTGAAAGAACAAATGCAACTACTCGAGGACTTTGGAATGGTTGAGTTGAATGGTTTTGAAGGTGTACCAAATGGAACCAAGGCTTATTATGCACGTGTTCGAAAGAAAGAAAACAATACGACTGTCATGACAGGAAAAGGTAGATTTTCATTTT
>CAKZLX010000407.1 GCA_937127265.1 uncultured Pseudomonadota bacterium | reverse complement strand
CACAACGATAATTTTCAAAAAATCCAAACCACGACGACGCTTGATGTCTTCAATATCAATCGGAAAACGCACCAATAAAAATCGCTGTTCACCCCGTAGGGTAATCTCGGTCACTAGTGGTGCTTTGGGCAAACGCATGGCCTTCACCTGATACTGATCAATTTCAAAAGTACGCCCTCTATCAGCAAAGCGTTCTGGCACATGGTCAATCAGTCGAATCTCTAAGCCCAACCGTTTTTCCAAATCCCGTACCGTTCGTCTAGGTGTCGGTGATTCCTCAATCGTGGAAGCCAACAAGGCCACCATTTGCACCCGACGTTGGGTGACCTCTTTGAACAAAGGATTAAAGGCTTTGCGTCCCACCAGCCAATGTATCGACAGACCAGCGATCAACATCATCACAAAGACCCCGATGAAAATACGTTGTTTCATCGCCCTCTCCACCTCATGGGGTCACCACATAGCCTACACCACGGATGGTTTTGATAAAACTGCTATCACCGATCTTCTTACGCAGGTGAGAAATATGCACATCTATTGAGCGATCAAACACATCCCAATCTTCACCTTTGAGGGCGTTCATCATCGCATCACGGGTCACCACTTGCCCACCACGTTCCATCAGTATCGACAAAATATCAAATTCCATCCCCGTCAAAGAGAGTGCCGAGCCTTCTAGTTCAACCATCCTTCTATCCGGCCACAGTTCAACCGTTCGCACCACAATACTGCGTAAGGCATCGGGTGGTGCTTGGGGTTGCTTGTCTTGAGTACGCCGAAAAATCGCCTTCAAACGAGCCAACAGTTCGCGGGGATGAAAGGGTTTAGCCAAATAGTCATCCGCTCCCAATTCCAACCCAACGATGCGATCTAAATGATCACCCTTGGCCGTCAACATAATCACCGGTATGTTTGAGGTTTGACGCAACTGTTTCAAGGTTTCAAACCCGTCCAACTCCGGCATCATCACATCCAATACCACCGCATCAATCGAATGTTCCTTAGTCAGCAGTTCCAAAGCGATTCGACCGTTAGAAGCCCGATGTACCCCAAAGCCACTCTCCTCCAAATAAGTTTGCAGCAGAGTGGCAATTTTGGGGTCATCATCGACAACCAGTATGTTCATCTTGGTAGAAGACATCAGCGTCGTGGTCCTCGCTCACCTTGGTGATGTCCACCTTTGCCTTTACGATGTCCAGATTTTTCCATGCGCTGTTCCATCTTTTGTTGTAACCCCTCAAGGTTTTCGATGAACTGAGTGCGTTGTTCGGCATCCAAAGCATCCACAAAATCCATCATCAATCCGGCTTGCTCTTGCATGGTGGTCAGGTGGTCAGCCGACTTTTGTTGCAACTGGCGTTGATCTACATTCCCCTCCAACAAGGCTTCTAAATGATGACCATCGCGTTTTTGATGTCGTTCCATTCGATGCTGCATCCGGTCTTGCTGTCCCTCTTGCCATGCCTCAAACAAGGCGGCTTGATCGGCTGAGAGATTCAACTCTTGCAAAAGAATATCGGCTTTTTTGGCAGAACGTTTCTCAAAGCGCTGTTCCATCTTTTCGCCTTTATCTGCAAATTGGGCTTGATACTCTGCACGACATTCCAAGGTTTCATCCAGATTGGCTTGGACTTGCGCACGTTGTTCAGGACTGTAAGAATCAATCAGTGCCAAGAGGCTATCCTGCATATCACCGTGATGTTCAGACATTTGCTGGTGTTTGTCGACAATCTGTTGGTTGACCTCTTCACGAGACAACGACCCTTCAGTATAGCCTTTCACCGTATCAAAACGCTCTTGCATCATTTTCTGGCGCATGGCTTGTCGGTTTGCTTTATGCTCTTGGCGTTGGGCTTTGAGATCGGCCACCAGGGCTTGTTGGTCAGCGGTCAGTTCCACCGATTGGGTTAAGACCTTACCCGGCTTCATACAAGGATTGTCCTGCTTGGGACCGTGAGTGTTGGCATAGGCGACACCACCAAACAAGGCCGTCAGTAGTGTAAAGGGAAGTAAGTGTTTCATGGGAATCTCCAAGGTTGTGTTGTGTAAGCGTTGTGCTCACTTATACAATACGCGCCCAATGTTAAGCCTATTTTAAGAGATCGCCTGTTTTGTGTAAAGTTTTGTTAAGGCTCAACAAGATTTATACCGGCAACACACGCTCCACCAACAACGCCAGCAACCCCTCTGGATTGTCCACGTGTAACCAATGCCCAGCATCCAGTGTGTGGTATTGTTCATCCTCTAAACCTTCCAAACGCTCAACAGAAGCCTGTTCCCAGCGATCGGATTGTAGTGCCCGAATCAAATGGGTACTGGTTTGGGGATTGGGGTATTCGAGGGTGTACCACAAATCGGTTTGAAAGTAGTCTTGGAGCATGGTGGCAATACCATCCAAGTGAAAACGCCAAACAAAACCTTCGGGAGTTCGAGAAAGGTTGGTGGTCATCCACTGCGCCATCATGGTGGTCGCTCCTTTGGCAATCAAATAATCCTTGACCTCTGAGCGCCTTTCCACCGGCATTGGCACCCCTCGTAGCCAAGAGAGGACCGACTGCACATCGTTTTGGTCACGATCGTCTGCTCCCAAAGCACCCGGATAAGAATCCAAAGCCCAAATCTGCTCAATGTCGGAAAGCATCGGAATGGCTGCACACTGTAAAGCCACTTTTCCACCAAAAGAATGCCCCACGATTGCCCGAAAGTTCCCCACCACCTCTTGCAGATCAAGAACTTCTTGGGCACAGTCAGCAAGGGTGTTGTCCTCATCAAAATGTGGTGAATCTCCGTGATTGCGCAAGTCTACCAGTACAAAACAGATATCGGGTCGAGCTCGTAGCCAATGTTGGACAAAGGAACGCCAGTTATTGCCAGCACCGAAGATACCGTGTAATACTGCAACGATGGGATTGGAAACATCCCCGATGACAACATGATGAAGCATGAACACCTATAACCAATTTGATGCTCATAGACCATCAGACAAATCTTCTTGGAGAACCAATGCAACAACGACAATGGGGTGGATTTCATGGCAAAGGTGGTTCCCCCAAACAACTTTTTGGACACCTATCCAACCATCCAGACCTATCAAGCAACTGGACAGTAAACCAGCGGTACGGCAACCCTCACTTTACCGATACGGGCGTGGTCACTCCGGAAGAAATCGAACTGGCCCACCGTTTTTTGACCCTTGAAAAACCAACAAATCTGATTGCCTACAGTCGTGGTGGTTCCATCTTGTGTCAAACCTTGAATCAGCATCCGGATACACCGATTGGACAGGTCATCTTTTTGGCAGCCGCTTGGGCACGGTTTTGGGGCTAGCCGACCCCGTTTGCCCCAGTCGGCAAGGAGGTCTTACTCCTCCATGGGGCACTCGCTGG
>CAKZLX010000406.1 GCA_937127265.1 uncultured Pseudomonadota bacterium | reverse complement strand
CTCCCAGTTCGATTAGCCGTGGTGGGACCAATATGGGCTCGGCAATCCGTAAAGGTGTGGATACCTTTGCTGGAGGGACGGCACCCAAGTTGTTGATTTTGATCACCGATGGCGAAGACCATGACTCGGACCCGTTGGGGGCAATACAATCGGCTGTGGATTTGGGAATACCGGTGGTCACCATTGGTTTTGGTTCTGAAGATGGTTCTCCAATTACCTTGACTGATCCTGAAACAGGTGCCAAGACCCAACTGACTGATCGTGATGGACAAACGGTTATTTCTCGATTGGATGGAGAGTTGTTGCGAGAGATTGCTTTGCAAACAGATGGGGCCTTTATCCCCGCTGGAGTATCATCGTTGGACTTGGAAGGAATCGTCAAACAACACATCACACCGATTGTAGATGCTTCTAGTGTACGACAAACCACCACGGTGACCCCCATTCACAGTCGCTGGATTGGATTGGCATTGGTGTTGTTATTGCTTTCGCAAATCGTTCCTGTATTTGGCAAACCACCAGAAACTGAGGGAGGGTTGGTATGATCTGGCTTTGGCTCGCTTGTGTAACACCCGATGGTGAAGTGACACCCCGTTCAACTTACAATGATGGATTGGCATTGATGACCGCCGGCAATTGGACTGCGGCAGAAGATAAACTGTTGGAGGCTCGTAACCAAGCGCGCACCGATCAAACTCTTCGAGCCGATGCCGCCTACAACTTAGGGCTCACCTATGCCCAAGAAGCCAAGTCTTTAGAAGAGAGTGATCCTGAAAAGGCCCAAGAACAGTATACCCAAGCCATCTCTTGGTTTCGTGACGTGATTCATTTGCAAGGGAATGATGCCGAGGATGCCCGTCACAATCTTGAGGTCGCACTGAAATCACAACAGGGATTGGTGGATCGCCTGACCCAAGGGGAGAACGGTTTTGCCCAGCGACTGACCCGTTTGATGGAAGACACCCAAGTTGTTCGACAGTCGATTCAAGAATTGATTTGGAAGATGGATCAACATGGCGATCGAGAGCGACCAGCGGGCTATGAAGAAACCATGACCCAGTTGGCGGTGCGGGTACGAGAATTGGGTGCAGACGGTTTGGAACTGGCCAATCTTTCGGCTGATGAAATTACCCGTTTGGAACAAATTCCCGAGTCGGAACGCCAACCAGAAGAGGCGAATCAATTGATCATGATGCAATTGTTTGTGCCTTATTTGGATTTGGGTCGAGAAGAAATTTTCAATGCCCGTCGTCAGTTGCGCCGACTCAACGCACCAATGTCACTGGAAGAATTGGACGATGCCTTACAACAGTTCGTTCGTGCCCAAGACCAGTTACTTCCACCACCAGAGCGTCTCAAAGCCCTTGTGAACGCCCAAACCCAAGTGTTGCAACAAACGAGTGTACTATCCAAAGCCAATGATGGTGGACTGCAAATCCAAGGTCAGGTGGTACCATTACCCTCGTGGTTGACAGCATCTTGGTTGATGTCTCAAGAAGAAGGTGTGCTCTCGCGTACCCAAGAGTTGGCTCTCTATTTTCAACTGTGGAGCCAGAGTTTGCAATCCTCAACTGATTCTTCGCAAACCGAACCATCCGATCCGTTTTTGGCAGACAGTGTGAGTCGTGCCGGAATAGCGACTTCAACCGCTTTGACCTTGATGAATCAATCAAACGATGCCTTGGCGTTGAACGATCTGGATGGTGCTGAAGATGCACAACAGAAAGCCTTGAAGGCATTGGTGTTGGCTTGGGAAAACTTTGCCGATGTGAAAACCGTGGTGGAGTGGACCCATCGAGACAATGAAATGATGAAGGGATTGTTAAGTGGCAGTGAGCAAGTCGAAACCCTCTTTCCGGATGAGGCAGAACGAGAAATCGAATATCAAACCTTGTTGGAACAAAACCAGGTGCGTCTCACCCGATTGGAAGCATTGTTGGAGCAAGAAAAAAGTGCATCTCTCCAACAAATCCAACAGTCTGGACAACAGGTGGCAGAGGGAGAACCCGACCCGATTGAGAAAATTGAGCAAGTCTATGCCATGGCGCAAGAGCAACGCCAAATTGCATTGGATGCCGTGGGGCGTTTACAGTCTGATACGGTAGATAAAGAAATGGCTTTAACCGAACTGGATACGGTGAAGGATGCCGTACGCCAATTGCGAATGTTGTTCTTTACGCTGATTGAGCACCTCCAAGATGCCGCCACCCAGCAAGAGGAATTGTGGCAACGCACTGGAACAGGCGCCACCAAGCCTTATGAGGAGATGTTGCTTGATGCACCCTTGTGGACGATAGAGCAGTCCACCTTACAAGAACGTGTTCGGATGATTTCCCAAGAGTTGCAAAGTATGGCCGATGAAATGGCGGCGCAAGGTAAAGCACAAGAATCAGAGGCTTTGGGAGATGCCTTTGTAGAAACTGGTCTGGCCACCAATTTCATGCAAGATGCCATCGATGGTTTTACCGAAGTCCTTAGCGACCCCAATGTTTCCTATGACGTGTCGGAAATGGTGGAGGCTGAACAACAGGCATTGGAGGCTCTCTTACGGGCGATACAAGCCTTGCAACCACCGCAAGAGGGTGATCAAGATCAACAAGATGGTGACCAAGATCAGCAAGAAGATCAGCAAAATCAACAGCAAAATCAACAGACGGCTGGTGATATGAGCCAACGAGAAGCCCAGCGCAAAATGCAAGCCGCCAAGGAAAAAGAGGCCAAACGAGATCAAGAACAACAAGAAAAAGCCGCAGTCGCCGGTGGCTTTGTGGAGAAGGACTGGTGATGTGGCTTTATGGAATGACAGCCTTGGTATTTGCCCAAGAAGTACAACTCAAAATTGACAGCAACCAAGTATCTGCTGGAATCCCAACGGTGCTCACAGTATTGGCAACTGGTTTTGAAGAAGATCCCACCCCAGAGATTGGAACATGGTCTATTCAAGGGCGCAATCGAGACTCGGTACAAGTGGACTTTTTGGGTGTGGAACCGATGGTGTCTAGACAAACCAGTATCATCAACGGTCGCCGCACCGATTCGGTCAATGTGCGCTATGCCTATCAGTATCGTTTGTTGGTTCAAGAACCGGGCAATTATCAAATCCCAACCATTCAAGTGACCCAAGGTGATGTCTCGGCAACCTCTCGACCGGGTCAGTTTTCGGTGACCGAAGTGCCCACCACACCTGATATGGCGATTGAATTGAACATTCCGACCGAAACTGTGTGGGTGGGACAAACCATTCCTTTGAACATTGATCTCTATTTACAACGGGATATTGGTGATTTAACGGTGGTAGTGCCGTTGTTCGATCAGTTTCCAGTACAGTCGATTGAAGCGGATCGGGGTACGCCACTCTATACCATCAGTACGGTGCATGGGGATATTCAGTTGCCCTATACCCAAGAGCGCGTTCGTCGCAACAACCAAGAGTATACCCGTGTACGTATGATGGCAGAAACCACGCTTAATCAAGCGGGCAATATTACCGTACCACCAACCCGAGTGTTGGCCCAAATGGTGGTCGGTCAGCAACGTGGTATGTTGGGTTTTTCCAGAGCACAGTATCAACTGTTTCAAGCCAAAGACCAGTCCAAAACGCTCGATGTGCGCCCCTTGCCCCTCAAAGACAAACCCGATTCTTTTTCCGGAGCGGTAGGAGAGGCATTTTCGATGTCCATTCGTGCCAATAAAACCGTGGTTGCGGTTGGAGAACCAATTCCTTTGGAAATTGAAGTGCGTGGCAAGGGCAGTTTGGAAGGGATTCAATTGCCAGAGTTTGAGGCTTTGGGGTTTGATGATCGTATCTTTGAAACCCCCAAGCAAGCACCGTTGGGGATAGATAACGATCAAGGAGGAAAGATATTTTCTTTTTCCGTGCGTTTGAAGTCTGCCGATGTTCGTGAAATCCCCACCTTGGATTTTGGTTATTTTGATCCCACCAAGAAAATGTACCAACATGCCTATACCCAACCGATAGCCCTGTCCGTATCGGGTAGTAAAGTGGTATCAGCCTCACAAGTGGTCTCCAATACGGTGGCCGAAAACCAAACGACATCCACCAGTGTCGAAGGTTCTCTCTCCACCAGTGCCTTTGATTTGAGTTGGTATAGTGGGGACAGTAGTGGGATGAGTACTTTGCCGTGGTTTGAACTGTCTTTGGGGATTCATGGATTAGCCTTGTTGGGCTGGTTTGGGATAGGTTGGCGAGAACGAACCAAAGAGTCTCGTGCCGAACGGTCGTCAAAAAAGTCATCTGCGCAGGTTTTGAACAAGGTTTTAACCAGAGTATCTGATGTGCCAGCGGCTGAAGTGGCCTCGGATTTAACCAATGCGCTTCGAACCTATGGTCAGGAGCATCAGGTAGACATTCAAGAGGTGGTCCGACAAATTGAAATCGAAAGTTATGCTCCCTCTGCCAAAACAAAGCCTTTTTCAGACTCTTTGCGCCAGCAAATTCAAACCTTATTGTTGGTACTGTTTTGTTGTTTGTCTGTGACTAGTCCTCGAGTATGGGCAGATGAGACGTCTTCGTTTGAAGAGACCTATCGAAATGCCATGTCCTTGACTGTTCATAGCGAGCAACGTTCAGCGATGTTGGCGTTGCAAAAGGAATTGGAAGCCGCGGTCGCTAACCATCCAGACGATATCGCATCATGGATAAATTTGGGTACGGTCTCGGTACAGGTGTCTGATAGAGGGCAGGCCGTTTGGGCATATACCCAAGTAGAACGTTTGGGTGCACAGTCGGCACAGGTGCAGACCAACCTCCAACAGATTGAAGCCCAGCTTCCTTCATGGGCAGGGAAAGCCAACAATACGATGTGGCAAGACATTTTGTTGTGGACCACGCTACCGAACTGGATGCAGTGGGCAGGATTGAATCTATTGGGTGTGGTCTGTTTGTTGGGGTGGCGTCGATGGGCAGGTGTACGTTGGTTGCTTGTTCCATGGTTGGCTTTGGCATTGGGGCTATCCTTGATCTGGCTTGAAGGGCAAGAACCCTTGGTGGTGGTGGTGGAAAGTGTTCCTTTGCGAACCGCCGATCATTTACAAGCACCTCCTGTTCGAAATGATTGGCTACCGACAGGTGCACGGTTCCTGGTTGTACAAAGTCAGTCGGATTGGGTACAAATCGAGTTGCCCAGTGGTGTCCAAGGCTGGCTTCCAATCAGCAGTGTTCGCCATCTGTAATTAGGACAGTCAGAATTTGGTTTGTCATGTTGGGAACGATGACATAGACTATCTACAGTCCAACAGTGAGTCCTCCTCAATTAAAGGGGCTATTCATATGAAGGGCTATCTCGTGACTGTCTGCAATCTTGTATTGCAGGCAGTCATGTTGTTTTAGGGTATGAGGGTTCTGGATGAGACGTTTGGATTGGGTTTCCTCCACAAGAGCCCACCGACTGTTTTTAAACCGTCAAAACAATGTTAGCATTACACTATAAACACAAGAATTTGGTGGTGAGATGCGCACGGGTTGGTCAATATCATTGGGACTGTTGTGGTCGATAGGGTGTACAGGGGATATCAAAGACCCTTCTGTTGAAGAAGAAGTCCTGTCAGTCGAAGAAAATGAAGCCCCTACGATTCGTTTGTTGAGTCCCTCCGATGGTGCCTTCTTTTTTGCCAATCAAGAAGTTTGGTTATCGGTGCAGGTGGTCGATGTTGAAGATGCATTCGATGCCTTAACTTTATCGGTGTCGTCGGATGTTGATGGTAGGGTTTCTACAACATGGTCTATTGATGAAGCTGGTGTGGCGGAAGCAAGGGTTTCCTTGTCGGTGGCTTTGCATCAAGTTTCGATTACCGTGACTGATTCAGCGGGTGCTTCGGCTGATGTCGGTCTGTCTCTGGAAATCTTAGGACCGAATACCGATCCCAGTTGTGAAATCGTTTCTCCAATGGAAGGTGCTTGGTTTGAGGTTGGAGAAATGGTGGAGCTAACCGGGCAGGTATCAGATTCCGAACAGTCGGTTCAAGAACTGACCGTTGAGTGGTTTGATCAAAGTGGTTTGTTGGCCAACAGTACGGCTGACGTTGATGGATTGGTGATTGCCAATACTCCTTTGGAAGAAGGTGAGCGATTGATTGTCATGGAAGTGTCCGATGCCTTTGGTGGTGCGTGTATTGTCGAGAGAACCCTCAATGTTGGTATCGCACCGGCACTTGCTGTACGGTCTCCGATGGATGGAGAAGTAGGGACCATAAACGATATTGTCAATCTGTGGGTCGATGTGGAGGACTTTGCTTCTGATGGAACACTGTTGGAAAGTTTTGTTCGGTGGGAAAGTGATATTGATGGTTTGTTGTTTGAGGGGACAACGATCGAAGGAACCTCCTTGCACTCGTTGGATACGCTATCTGCGGGATTGCATACTTTGACCGTCACGGTTACCGATCAAGAAACCTTGTCTCGTACTGAAACCTTGTCGGTGCGTATTAACCAAATTCCCGAATTGCAATCACTGGAACTGTCTCCTGACCCGATTTATACAACCGATGCCCTCACCGCAACCGTGGTGGCTTCTGATCCTGATGGAGATGCCCTAAACTTGGTGTATCAGTGGTATGAAAATGGACAATTAACAGGGGTGTTGGGGAATGTGGTTCCTTTGACCGATATTCATGCTGGAGATGAGTGGCGTGTGGTGGTGACACCCAACGATGGCTATGTCAGTGGTGCTTCGCAAGAGGCAACAATCATCGTTTCCAATACAGCCCCTTCAGTCACCAACGTAGCGATTGCTCCAACGGGTACGGTGTATAATGATCAAGTCTTGACCTGCACCAGCGCCGCTTTTGATCCCGATCAAACGGTCATACCAGTCTATGAGTGGACGATTGATGGCAATACCTACATTTCCAACTCGGTCGATTTGACCACGACTGTTGCCATGCCGGGTGATACGGTGACCTGTGAAGTGTTCGCCACTGACGATGAAGGGGTGACAGTGTCTTCCAGTGACAGCATTACACTGGCCAATCGATTGCCGACTGTTTCCAATGTTTCGATCGATAGTTCCACTCCGACCACCAATGATCTGTTGACCTGTTCGGCATCTAGTGCTGATCCTGACAATGAAACATTGATCATCGAGTATCTGTGGCAAGTGGGTGGTGTGACCTTGGCGACAGGTGCAACGGTAGATGTATCTAGTTTGTCGGTTAATCCAAATGATCTACTCACTTGTACTGTGCTGGTGGAAGACGGTTTGGGCGAAACGGCGACCTCCTCGACTTCAGTGACACTCCAAAATACTGCCCCGACCGTCGATACAGTTAATATAACCCCTGTGGCACCAACGGCAGTAGACCCGATTACTTGTGCCACCACCGTTTCAGATGCTGATGGTGAAAGTTTGACCACCACGATTCAGTTTTCCCATCAAGGCAGTGTGTTGTCTACCCATACAGGGCTGTCGGCTACATTGAATCCCACCACTAATGGCTTGGGTTCTGGAGATGAGGTGCTTTGTACCGTTACCACCACCGACAACTATGGAGGGACTGATCAAGCAACCGATTCGGTGACTTTTGATTCTTCGGCGCCAGCCATTTCCAATTTGGTCATTTCGCCGAATTCTGTCTATACCAACACCACCGTGACCTGTACAGGGACTGCCCTAGACCCCAACGATGGAGATCTGACCAGCAGTATGCAGTACCAGTGGCAAATTAATGGCAATACCATTTTCACAGGGTCAACCTACACGGTTAATGCCAACCAAACCAACGTTGGCGATACACTGGTTTGTGTAGCGACGGTTTCTGATACCGATGGCGAAAGCGACACCGCCAATACTGGAATCGTGATTCAAAACACCGCGCCGATCGTGCAAACGGTGTCGATTTCACCGGCAACGATTTATAACAGCACCACCGTAACTTGTACTGGAACGGTCTCCGATCCCGATGAAATCCCCAGTGTGGACTATACTTGGCTATCCGATGGGGTGGTGTTGGGAACCAGTGCAGTCTTAGATTTGGGGACTACGGCTCTCATGCCAACGGATACTTTGATTTGTGAAGTCACCGCTACCGATGCTTCTATGGCTTCCCAAGTGGGTTCCAGTATGGTCTCGATTGGTAACCGTGCGCCTCTCAGTCCTGTGGTCAACATTTCCTGGAATGGCAACTCAGGAACCCCGATTGCTGGTAGTACCTTGACTTGCTCGGCGAATGCGACCGACTTGGATGGGCAGTCGCTTTCCTATACCTATGCTTGGACGTCTTCTACGGGAGGTAGTGTTTCAGGGAGCACTGTCGCTAGTAACCAAGTGCAGGGTGGAGAAACTTGGACTTGTACCGCCTCTGCCTCCGATGGTAGTTTGAGTACTGCGGAGTCTTCTTCGGTCAATGTGCTGTCCCCTTGTGCGCCAGAAACCGACTATGAAAACCTGAATCTGGGTGGAGTAAATAGTGCGGAGTTGGTTCGTGTTTGTGCTGGAACGGATGGACAAGGTCGCTATACCATTTCCAAAGACTTGATGATGCTCACCACCGAGGTCACTCAAGGGATGTTTGTCGATTTGATGGGCTATGACTCAACATCTCATGGTTCCACCTATGGTCTTGGAGATGATTATCCTGCCTACTATGTTAATTGGCATATGGCAGCAGACTTTGCCAATCAAATGACCCAACGACACAATGCGCTGACAGGGGATTCACTCTCGGCTTGTTACAGTTGCTCGGACAGTCAAACCGAGTCGGTTTTTTGCAGTATGACCACCGCCTCTTGTTCAGGATATCGTTTGCCGACCGAGGCGGAGTGGGAGTATGCCGCAAGAGTTGGGGGAACGGCTGAGTTTTGGACACCCGATGGTGGTGCTTCACCCAATTCGAGTGCCTGCTTTTCGCCAATTCTCTTACAAGATGGTGGTGCTGCACCGGCTTTAGATACCTTTTCTTGGTATTGCTACAATCGCTATCATGGCACCTATTACAACACCGATAAACCAGTGGGACTGAAGTCACCCAACGGGTTTGGGTTGTACGATATGCATGGAAATATTTCCGAGTGGACTGCCGATCGTTGGGGATGTACCTACCCAGTCACCAGTACTGATCCGCTGTGTACCTTTAACGGTAGTAGTTACACCATTCGAGGTGGAGATTGGACAGGAAATGCCACCACCATTCGTTCATCAGAACGCAGTGCACTCGATGCTTCTACCCGAACTTATAAGCAAGGTTTTCGAGTGGTGAGGGATTTGTAGACTACCGAAGAACAATATGTGTGGGAATATCAATCTCATGATAGGAGGAGAATACTCTCTATTTTGGGTGAAACAAGTCGTATAAAAGATTATGAGTGTATAGTTCAGTACACTCGGGCATTGTCTTTGCCTGTTTTCGACATTATCCACTTGGTCACCCTTTATCCAAAGGTACGCTATGCTTCGTCCAACCTTATTGAATCTCTCTCGTAAGATCATTCGATCAATTCCATCTGACAAGATTGATAGTTTACGGCATCTGTCCAAAACACTCAACAAGATATCCTATCTTTCCAAAGCCGAAAAAATGATGACCGGCACCGCCTATCCAACCCGAAATGAACTGTTTCAATCACTGGATGGCTTAGCCAAGGGTAAGGTTGTGTACTTGGAATTCGGCGTCTTCAAAGGAGACTCGGTTCGGCTGTTTTTAGATTCCATTTCCAACAGTGATATACACATTTTTGGTTTTGATTCCTTTGTCGGCTTGCCTACTGATTGGAACCACGCCTTTGGTGCAAAGACGGTCAAAGGAACTTTTGATGTGGCTGGTAAATTACCAAATATCACGCATGACAAGGTTCATTTTGTGAAAGGCTGGTTTGAAAATACCTTCCCCGAGTTTTTAGCTCAACACCAAACCTTAATTGCCTCTGCTGATACCGTGTTTGTGCATCTGGATGCTGATTTGTATGAGCCATCTCGGTTTGTCTTGGAAAAGTTACCGGTGTTTGTCAACCACCTCTATTTTATGTGCGATGAGTGGACGGCAGGAGAATGTGAGGCCATCATGGAATTTGCGGAGATCAATTCTTTTGAACTCAAATTCTTGGGACACGTTCCCAGTACAGTTCACAAATTACCGATTCAAGTCATGGGTGAACTGACACGTGTGGAACGAATCATCACCTAAAATAGGATGCACTATGAATATAGAACTGATCTCTCATGCTTCAATCCTGATTACCTGTGGCGACACCAAAATCTTGACCGACCCTTGGTATCAATCAAAGGCATTTAATGATTCCTGGACCTTGCTGGCGACCAAAGAATTGTCGGAATCGGAGTTGCGAGGGATTGAGTATATTTGGATTTCCCATGAACATCCCGATCATTTTAATGTTCCAACGCTACGGGCTTTTCCAGATTGGTTTAAAAAGCAAGTCACCATTTTGTTTCAGACCAAAAATTCAGAAAAACTCTTTACAGCTATGAAAAATTGGGGCTTTGAAAAATTTCAGTCTTTGCCCAATCAAAGACTATTCTCACTGACATCTTCGGTGCAAGTCTATTGTTATCCAACCCACCTGGGAGATTCTTGTTTGGGTGTGCGATACAACGGACAGAATGTATTCAATATTAATGACGCGGAGTTGGGTGCCGAGGACTGTCAGAAGATTTTGCAAGACTTCGGCGATGTGGATGTGATCACCAATCAGTTTTCACTGGCAGGCTATCTTGGTTTTGCCAATTATTCGGAGATTTTACCCAAAGTGGCAGAGGATAAACTAGAACGTTTGGCCAACAATCACCAGCATTTGCAAGCCAACCTGACCATTCCCTTTGCATCCTTTGTCTATTTCTCGACTGTCGACAACCAGTTTATGAACCAATACGCCAATACACCAGAAACCGTCACCCGATACATGGCACAAAAACACCTCAAAACGCACTTTATGGAGATTGGTGAGGTGTTTGATTTGGAACATCCAGAATTGCACGATCGTGGTTTGAATTATTGGCAAGACATCTTTCGTGGGATTGACACACTGGAATACAGTGAGTCACCAGTCATTGACTTTGAAAAAATTGAAACTGCTGCCAATGATTTTACCCAGAAACTCTATACCCATTATCCCAGACCCTTGTTGTGGTTGATCGGTCCCTTGACCATTTTTATTCCAGATTTGAACCTGACCGTTCGTTATTCGGTCAAAGAGAAAAATTGTCGGATAGTTTTCAAGCAGGGAGCCACTGGTGATGCGGATTTGATTGTCTACTCTCAACCGTTGTGGTATGGATTTAAGTTTAATTGGGGTTTTGAAACCCTTGCCGTTTCTTCACGAATCTTGGTCAACCAAAACTATTTTAGATGGAAAGTGGTCAAAAATCTCTCCATTTTGATGAACCAAGAAATCTATTTGAAACTATCTCACCTGCGAAAGGGGGCGACCTTAAATTATTTGACCGAGCGATTATCCAATGGGCTGGCCAAACAAATTCTCTTTAAGTCATTGAGCAATCTTAAACTGCATCGATCGTAGAGGTTGCATGTGGCGGTTCATTCACCCGTATCGGCTTCGCTTGCGGTGCTTCCTAATGTTGGGGTGACACCGGTTTCGATAAAAGAAACCACGCCCAAAGCCAAATCATAGTCTTGGTTACTGAATACATGTCCAACGGCGTTGGTATCGTGAACCCAAGCACCATCAACGGTATTCAGTGCATCTGCACCAAGTACCAAACTTTCAATCGGGTGTTGAGAGTCACCGTTTGACCAAATCCAAGCACTAGAAGCCGGAAGGGTATTTAGATTGAGGCTGGTCGTTGACAGATCGGTATCACCAAAGATTCGACCCAGTGTTTCTTGTTCTGTGGAGAAGTCGCCTTCCAAATAAGGTGCAAAGGTGGCTGGTGCACTGTCAAAAATAACGGTGCTTGGAGCAGTACCATTGGCCAACAGTTCATAGATGGCTTGTCCACCCGTTCCCAATCCAATCATGCTTAGGGTCGATGGATCCAGTTTGTCTTGTACGTCACTTAAACCAGTGATGTCGGCCAGTTCTGCATCAGATAAGACATCAATTGCAAATTGCGCCATATCCAGTCCTTGTCGAGTAAATCCTTCTTTGGTGGCATCATTGGGCTGGAATTCCAAGCCGTTGTGCCAAAGGTCACCCCAACAGTTGGTGGGATAGAGTTGGGCGATCCCTGCATTGGCAAGGGCGGTGGGTAAATATCCCAAGTCGGTCACCGCGGTATCGAGGGTTTTGCGAGAGAGGTTTAAGGTTTCCCAAACCCGTGACGAAGCCCATTCACTTTTTAGCCGTCCACTGGCACGAAAATTAGCGGGGTCATCGACAAAACTACTGTGATCCATAGCGCCGCTGTGAAAGACAATGGATACCGGTACGGGATCTTCAGATGCAGGAAGAACCAAGAAAAATGAGGCTGGTTCACCATCCGGACAGGTCAACGGACTATCATAAATACGGACTTCCACATCCCGTTCAAGGTAGGGATTGGTGAAATTGATGACATTAATGTTTAAGGTGGGTAAAGAAGATGAATCTAACCAACAAGCCGTCAACAGTGAGAACAACATATCGATACTCCAATTTTGGTGTACTTTGTAGTATCATAACACGTGACAGAAACCTTGGAATTGGGTTTGTCGGTTTCTATACAATCCCAAGTAATTTTTGGTGGAGTGACAGAACGTGAGCATATCTTCCAACCAATTAGCCCATCTTAAAAAAGAATTGCCCATGCCGATTGCCCAAGCGATGGGTCGTGCTTTGGAAATGGTTCGTCCTGCCGATAAAATGCGAGAGTGGCGGATGGTGATGGATATGTTGATGGGCTATCTCAATGCCTTAGCGGTTGCCGAATATTCCACATTGCCCCCCACGACCAAAGTCGACAAATATGTGGCGGTCGATCCACAGCAAACCGATGGTGGCAGGGCGATTCAGCAAGTTTCCTCCATTTTTAAGCATTTGCGCAAACAATCGGATGTGATCTGTGCACCATTTATACGATGGTTTTACAGTGAATGTGAGGTTGGAGGGGTATTGAAACCAACCCACGAACATTTGCAAGATATGGTGACACTTCGCAATGACAATGCCCACTCGCGGATTCGGACTGCTGATATCGAACACTTTATTGAGGGGTGTTCCACAGTACTCAAACGTTGTATGGCACTGCGAGAGTACAGATTGTTTGTGGTTCGAGAGCAAGAGCCCCATGCCAATGGTGTTTCGGGCTGGATTTCCACGTTGATGGGAGAGACCCCTTCTCCTGTTCGCAACGTCTACTGGTCAGGTATGCGATTGATGAACAATGGTGTTTATGTTTTGGATTCCAGTGGCGAAGTGTTGTTAAGACTCGACCCTATGTTGGTGTGGCAAGAAGACACTGATGCCCGTCGTCAGACCTTGTTTCAATGGCGCTTGGTCAGAAAATCGATGCAGTACAATTCGGTGTTGTCTGGTTGTAAACTGACGTTGTCCTTGTCTGATCAAAACAATTCCACCGAAGAGCTTACCTGGTCGGAGTGGTTGGAGACCCGTCCGTTTACCAACCGGATTGATTTGGATCATGGTGCTTTGGATTGGTTTGATTCGGCAGAACTTGAAGCGTCTGAAGAAGAGTATTCGGAGGAAGAGTCGTTAGAAGAGGATTCATCATCGATCCGATGGATAGGTTTGCTCCTTTTGCTGGGGGGACTGATTGGTGGATGGCAAATCTGGTTGGGTACCGAGAATAGACAGGCAACAGATTCCAAAGCTCAGACGGCAACAATCGAGCAAGGAACTGTATCGTTTATGTTGGGTACAAACTGGACGGATTCGATGCAGTTGCGTATTGACCAGCAGATCATGGAACCGACCATCTCCCAGCCTCTCTCTGTGGGAGAGCACCTTTTACAGATCGAAAAGGATGGTTTTCAGTGTCACAGTGAGCCGATTGTGGTGGAAACGGGGGAGCAAAATATTGAACTGGACTGGGATTGTGTGGGTTTGCTCGGTTGGCGTGGTGA
>CAKZLX010000405.1 GCA_937127265.1 uncultured Pseudomonadota bacterium | reverse complement strand
CACGGCAACTTTATTAAAATTAAACACATGAGTCCCTACGAAACTTCCTACTCACACCTATCCGCAATCTCGGTCAAGAAGGGACAACGGGTCAAGAAAGGACAAATCATCGGAAAAGTTGGTTCAACAGGAGCCTCAACTGGTCCTCATCTTCACTATCAAGTTTGGAAAAACAAACGGTTTGTCGATGCGATGAAAGTACAATTCCCCAAAGGCAAAAAACTTTCTGGAAGTGACTATACCAACTTCAAAGCCCAACAAAAGGAAATCTGGACTGAATTTGAACAATTGCAAGCCAAAGCCAACAAAGAATAACCGCGCTCTTCGATATATCTGCGAAGATGTATCAATACTGAAAATCGGTTAAGGAACTTTCACGCTAAATAAATGTCTAGACCAAGTGTCATGACATATATATTGAGGAGTATTCGATGAATCTTTTGTTGGCGATGTTGCTGGGACTAGGTTGCTCACGTGAAGATTATTATGCCGATCGTTCGCTGTATGATAATATTCGCGATGTGTATGAAGACTGTGAAGAAGGTAAGATTGCCTTCCTCAAACGAAAAGCAAATATTCAAACACTCTTTACGGATTGCGGTTCGAACAACATTTACCATTACAATTGGTCACCGGATGGACGATTGGTTTATTTTCAACTGTTCACCAACAATTTCATTTTGAACCCTGAAAACCAAGGTGTTGACCAATTGCCGATCGGCAAACCGATTGGTCGTGGGGTCTGGCTACACGAAACGGCACTCGTAGTACCGATCGTTGAAACCGATGATGGACCTCCTATGCTCACTGTATATTTGACGGCCGGCATGATTCAAAATTATGAAATACCAGGAAAAGAACCCGCCGATCTTCAAGTCTACAAAGACAAAACGCTATTGCTCACCATGATCGATGAGTCTGGAAAACGACGCCCTTATTTTTTCAGTGAGGCTACTGGTTTCACAAGGGCCTTTGAATTCTTGGATGCTGTGATCAACATTGATGCCGCAGTCAATGCCAATGTTCTATCCTACACCAACGAGTCAGGAAATCACTTGGTCACCTTAACCGGGGAATCCATTGCTGATTTTCCCTTGGTCAAACGAGCCGTTCCACATCCCGAAGGGAAATATGTAGCCTTAGAAACAGATGGTGCACCCTTACCACCGATTGATTTAGGGGATGGGAAATACAAAAACCCTGAGGTTCGCAAACGCGAAGAAAAGAGACGCCAACAAAAGATTGATAGTTTACCGGACTGGGTCCCCAAAGAGATTATCCCACCCGAAATCAACGTTTACAATTTGGAAAACAAACGCCGTTATCGCATTAAAAACTTTTTCGGCAATCGATTTGAATGGTATCCAAACCAAAAATACTTTTGTTCTTTTTTCATCAAAGGCATCGATGGACAACTGATCCAACAAAACATTGCCTTGACCGATATAGGTGTGGCCCTCTTGATGGCTGACAATGACAACTATCCTTCGAGTATTGAATTGTGGACACCCATTGAGAAAAAGTCCGATGTCAAAACTTTAGAAGTCAAATAACCGTTGGATTGTAGAATTGAAAAAGGAGAGCATCGCTCTCCTTCTTTTGTGACGCATCACTCGGTGAGTTTTTACCCATCACTCGGTGAGTCTTTTTGAGTCCATCCCTCTTAGCGAACCGTTACTTTATTACAGGTCGTGATTTTCTTCTCAGGTTTGCCTTCACACTTGATGTTGTGGGTGGTCATAACCACCTCGGCTGAGCCACGTTTGGTAGCGGTGTCGTACTTTTTGGCATAGTGGAAACGGTTTTCTTTTTTACCTTTGACATCGACAACTTCTGGTTTTAAGCCGGATTCAACTTGCTTGTAGTTGTAAAACACATCATAGGTGTAACTACAACCGTCTTCTGCGTATCGAAGAGGCTCATGAAGAACCCAATAATGCACTTCGGTTCCAGCAGCGTGACGACCAATCGGCTGGATTTCTTCGGGTTTTTCTGGAAATTCTGCTGAGGTGGTATCAAACAATTGTGGTGTTTCACAATCTTCCCACTGCAAGGTTCCCAGTTCATTCTTCACAAATGGATTGTTTCCGTTTGGATTCGAATCTTCTTGGCGTTTTTTGTCAACGTAAGCCACATAGTGATCGATCACGTTCAAACGACAATTGTTTTGATCAATGCTGACGTAAATCATGCCTTGTAACTTGTTGGTCAAAGTATTGAAACTTCGTTTATATCGAGTAAAGTCTTCACCTTCTTTGGCTGTTTGAAACAATTTGGTTCCTTCGGCGATACCCTTTTGAACATCTTCAGAATCAGTCAAACTTTCATCGATGTATTGCAATGTTTTGAGGTTACACTTTCGGTTGCTACTCATCAAAGTTTGACACCACTGTGCGATATCGGGCTTGGTGCGACAAATGATCTGATCACCCTTTTCTGTTTTAGAGCACTCATAGTCATACATGTCAGACAAAGATCCAGCCGTGTACTTGGCGATCGACTTTCCATCTTTGGTGGTAAACTTCAAACGACTTTTGGCGTCGGGTTCAGGATCTTGACCATTGATTTCTTTCAAAAACAACCATTCCGAGTCTGTCAGTCCATCCAATGTCAAATCACATTGTACAACTTCGGCCTCAGGGGTACTTTTTTCTTGTTCTCCACAGGCCATCAGTCCAACGACCGACATGCTTAACATGGAATATTGAAGGAAATTTTGCATCATGACTACCTCAAATCGATAAGATGAATAAATTATATACAATACTATAATTGATCACACCAATTATCTCACCTTTGCAAAGCCTTAAACTCTTTTTCTGACAATTTGTTGATGATTTTTCTCTACCTTTTACAATTCGCCTGTCAACGTCCCGAAGAAGTGACCACTTGTGACAACACCACCCTCTCTTTTTCCCAAGCAGATGTGGAGACCGTCGGACGACAAAAGTATTCACCTTACCACAACGAAGGTCCACAAGTTGCTGCCTTTGATGTCGATCACGATGGACAGCTCGAGGTACTTCAATGTTTTATGGATGAACCCCTCCTACAATATGGTCACACTGAAACCACTGTTGTGACCGATCTCTGTGGTGCGATGGCAATCCTCGATTGGAATCAAGATGGATGGTCTGACCTCGTGATGGAAGTGCAATCCAACGAACTGCGGCGAAGCACAACACTTTGGTGGTTTGAAAATCGACAAGGACAATTGATCAAGCACCATGAAACCCCTTTTGGTGTCGATCAGATCCACAGTTTCAGGGTCGGCGATCTGAATGGAGATGGACTGGAAGATATCTATGCCAGTGTACTTGCCGAAAGAAATGACCAATCCGATCAAAACGTCATTTTATGGGCACATGAAGATTTCAAGGTAGATCAAAGTTTACAAATGGATCACGCCTCTCGAAAAACATTTGATTCAGCATTGGCTGATTTTGATTTAAATGGCACACTCGACATCATTGATGCCAATGATCGTGGTGCAGAATATGGTGGAAATGTCTTGTGGTGGAATGACAATGGATCATTCACTCCTGATCATGCCTGTCATTGTCTTCCTATCCAAGATGCTATGGGGGCGGATGTAGCCGACGTCAACCGTGATGGTTGGTTGGATATCATCACTGGAGATGTCAACCACAACCACTTGTTGATCAACGACAACGGTTCTTCATTCTCCGATGTTTCTCAGGCTTGGGGTATTGATCAATTGGAGCCAATTGAAATGAGTTGGGGTGTTCGACTGGTAGACATCAACAATGATGGAGCTGTGGATATTGTTTCTGCAATGGGCGATCATACCTACCCTGGAATGGAAGAAACTGAGTATGAAGGTCCTCTTGGAGTGTCCATGTTACAACAAAGTCCGGATGGATTCATTGAAAAGGCTAACGATTGGGGCATGAGTTCGATGGGGTCGTTTCGCAGTATCATCCCTCTACACTGGAACGATGATGGTATCCTAGACTATTGGATTACCGATGTAGAAGAAGCACCACAACTATGGTTATCTGACAGTTGCACCAACAATAACTGGCTCAACATTGAAGCACCAAATGGCACGATGGTCAAACTACGGGCAAATGGAGTCACTTGGACAGGCCAAGTCCACGGGCAGTCCAGTTACGGTGCCAATCGTAGTCCTCATTGGCATGTTGGACTCAGTAAAGTTACCCAATTGCAGTCGATGGAAGTCCGTTTCCCAAATCAAGAATGGCAAGAATGGATCGATATCCCAACACTCAATCAAACGATTACCATCTCTCCTGAAAATTAGTGAATACCGAAATGACAACCTTAATTTTTGCAACATCAAATGCTCACAAAGTAGAGGAGATCAAAGCCTTCTTTGCCGACACTCCTTACACAATTCAATCGCTTTTAGATTTTCCTGACATCCCAGAAGCACCCGAACCTTTTGACACCTTTCACCAAAACGCCGAGTCCAAAGCAAAGTTCGTACAACAATATACCAACGGTATGGTGATCGCCGATGATTCGGGATTGGTGGTCGATGCACTCAACGGGCAACCAGGGGTATTCTCAAAAAGGTATAGTAACGAGGGCACTGCCGAAGCAAACAATGTCAAACTCTTATCAAATATGAAAGGTCTATCAAATCGAACTGCTCGTTTTGTCTGTGTATTTGCGATCGTCGATCAAAAAGGTACACAATACATTGAAGGCGTATGCGAAGGTAACATTGCAACTGAATACAGTGGCCAAGGTGGATTTGGTTATGATCCTATATTTTTGCCAACCGATTTTATTGGGCGTTCGATGGCTGAATTGAGCATGGCAGAAAAGAACAGTATCTCACATCGTGGACGAGCGCTCCAGCAGTTTAAAAAATTCTTACTCAAACACATCTAGATCAACAACTCTTGAATATATTCAAACAACAATTCATTGGACAAATAAAGTTTCTCAGCAGCGACCTGTAAAATAGCCACTTCGCCAGGGTTCACAGTACCAGTAGATGCGGCAGCACCAAAACACAGTCCGATAACTTGCAACTTGTCATCTTCGGACAGTGCACTGGGTAACACACTCAAAGCCCGCTCCAACAAGGGTGGGAAGATCGATGGATCAGTCAAATGGAGCGCTGCCAAAACATCGCTAGGGAAATGCTCTTTTACATAAGCAACCTCTTCTGGTTCCGCAACGTCGTCCGACCAGATGATCTTTTGCACAAAGAACATCGAAAAAACATACTTCAACCGTAGTACTTCCCACTCGTCCGATGCTACACCCTTATCATTCATGACAAACACATAACTTTTTTTCAAAAAAAATCCAATACTTGTCCGTTCTGCCCAAGATAGTCCGTTTGTTTGTTAGATTAAAAGCGGAGATACAACCATGAAATATTTTACACACCCGATTGTTATTGTTGATGTTGAAACCACCGGATTTGGTCCGACCTCTGAAGTGATCGAGATTGGAGCCGTTTGTCTCGATGAGTACGGCCGTATTCGCACAGAGTTTGGTGCTCTCATCCAAAACCAAAACACCTTGGATGCCACTGCCTACAAAGCGATGCGAATTAACAAGATCAGCAAAGAACAACTTGATCGTGCCGACTCCTTAGAACAGGTTCGCGAACGATTCATTTCTTGGTGGAATGCAATCCCGCAAGAAAATGGTATCAAAGCAGTTGCCTTCAACCAATCTTTTGACAGTCGTCGCTTGAACGAAATTGGTATTCAATTGCCGTGGGGTGAATGTTTGATGAAAATGACCAAATACATCATGACCCAACAAGGCAAACCACCCCTCAACAAAAATGGCCACCGAAAATCCAGTGTTTCCCTCAAAGAGGCATGTGGTTTCTTCGGCTTAGAATACCCAGAAAACGCCCATCGAGCGTTGGAAGATTGTCGTGCAACCGCCTTAGTTGCTTGCAAAGCCATCCAGTTTTGGCACCAAGAACAAGCGAATGCCTTCGCGTAAGTTTCCCTTTTCACGCCTCGCCGATAGCCTCAGTACAAATGTTGACTGTCAAATCTAGATTCCCTATGGTACACACTGTATCCGAGGGCACTGTGATACACGGGGTGATAACTTCGTACTGATGAGTCTACTCTTGATCATGTTCAAGTGCTAAGCAGTGCCAAAATCACAACAAACACCTCCAATGATAAGGGACAATTATCCTCGCTAGCAAGTTCCGTAGACAATGCAAATGTTTTATCTGTGAATTGGTCTCCATTTGAGTTACAATTTGTGACAAGCAAAGCCTTTGTTATTTCGACTTTAGTCCCTCTTGTGTATGTCCTCTTCTGAGTCTTCAACATCACTATCGATCACTGTGTCACGTGCTCAAAACCTCAATGGTAGCACGTTGCTCGACGTGCATTTTACCGATGCTGACTTCCAACAAGTACAGGCTAACCAAAGCGCTCTCCACAATTGTCAGTTTGACCAAACGCCCTTTCACGCCGTTGTCATTCGAAATGCAACCTGGCAAGACAATCAATTTGTGAAGTGTGTCGGCCGCTTCATGGAGGTTGAGAGTTCAGACTTTCACCAGAGTCGGTTTGATCAGTGTCAGTTTGAAGAGAGCAGTTTTTATGAAGTATCCTTTGCCAACTCCCAATGGACAGATTGCTCTTTAATTGGTGGCGACTTCCGGTACTCCTCATTTAAAGACGCCACTTTACGCAATGTAAACCTCAACAACTGTGATCTGGCCCAAGTTGATTTCACTGGATGTACACTGGAAAACGTCAGTGTCTACAATGCGCGCATCACCAATGCCGTAGGACTCACAGAAGAAATGCGAGATCAATTATTGGCCGGTGGCGCCTATGAGGGTCTACCACCCGCTTTTAATAAGTTGCGTAAACGTAGTCTCAATTTGCAACGTGAGTTTACTGAACGCGCCAGAAAACTGACCCAATCAATACGACCCAAAACATGGCTGGATACCCAACAACTACAAAACAAAATCCAGTCAACCTTTCAAGAGTGGAAAGCCGAAAGGCAACGTCAACAAGAAGCCCTTCAACAACAAGAAGAAGCGTGGAAAGCCGAACAAGAAAAGCGAAGACAAAAAGCCATCGAAGAACGAAAGATTCGTGAAGAAAAACGCAAACAGGAAAAAGAAGCCCAAAGAACTGAACGAGAACGTCTGCAAGAACGCCGAAAGCAAGAACAAGAAATCCAACAACTCTTGCAATCACAAAAAACAGAACGACAAGACCTTCAAAAAGAGATCCAACGTTTTTTTGAAGATTTAGAGAAGGAAGGTCATCTTCCCGAAAGCCTAGAAGAATTAAGTATAGAATCGACTCGCCTATACCAAGACACCGAAGAGTCTCTAGCGCAAGAGAGTATCTTACGACAAGCCCTCACCAAGAACCCCTTAAATGAGGGTCTTCAACAACAACTTGCCGAGCAAAGTCAACAGACACAACGTCTCGCCCAAGAGGCCATGGACTCTCAGCAACGATACTTTCAGGCATTGCAAGAGTGGAAACGAAAAGAAGCCCAACTTTTAGAAAGTCTTCAACAACAAGCCATTCAAAGAAGTACCCAACTGTTGTTGCAAAACATCGATTCACTCTCCGAAGAACCACATGACCTCAACGACATTACGGAACAAGGTCGTCGCAATCTTCTAAAAGCCCAACTCGAATATGAACGGTCCCTGATCGCGGTTGAACTCGAAGCATTGGATCAAGAGTTAGAGTCGGACATTGTAGATGGCAAGGCTGAGATTGAACATCATGACGAGGAATCCTTTGAAACTGATTTGATTGACATCGAACAGATACCAACCGATGACACAGTACTCTCAGAGATTGAAAGTCCGGAAGAGCAAGCCGTCAGTGAAGAATACACTTCCATTTTCAGCAGAGTAAACCAATGGCTCTTTGGTCTCAACACTGTAAATACTGACGAAAATAAGAGTTCTCAAAATACTGAACACGAAGATACTGAGGATTCTCTTCTGGCAGTTGAAGATGTTTCAGAAATTGAAGCCGACACCGAGTCCTCAAGTCTACAAAGCACCGATGATGTATCAACCAACGATCAACAAGACCACTTTCCCCAAGCGCTTCAAGAACAATTGGCTCTGGAAATGGATGCTCTTGAACAAGGGTTACCCACTGATGTAAAAGTCGACCCCGCGACACTCGCATCACTGCGTAGGATTCAAGAACGTCTGGTTAAGAACGTCTTACAAGACGAAGTGGACACGAACACGCTATCACCAACAGAATTACACCGACTGCAATCCCAACTCATCACTGAATCTCTTCTAAGTTTCAAGGCACAAGTTGAACGAGAACAACAGGTTGAACGGGCTCGTCTGGAAAAAATCGAACAACAGCGACAAGAGAACGAAGAACAACAGCGACTTCGCGAAGCCAAAGAACAGGCAAGAAAAGAAGAGTTGAAACAAATTGAGTTAGCGAGGCAACAACGAGAAATTGAGCGGGCTCAAGCACTAGAAAAAGCCCACAAGGATCAACTCAAACGCATTATTGATCGGCGTTATCAAACCTTTGAACAACAAAAACAAAAACCAACGGTTGAAGAAGTCAACGAATCTTTTGTTGAATCTTTTGAGTTCGAAGAGTCCAGTACACAGATACAGAATATACAACAACGCTCTATCGAAACATCTCTTCATGCATGGAAAGAGGCTAAACAAGAACAACAACGCTTAGTCCTCGAACAACAGCGACTTGCCGAAGAAAAAGAGAAACGAGAACAGGCACGCTTACAAGCTGAACAAAAACAACAAGAGGAACGTGAACGTCAAGAACAGCACCGCGCCGAACTAGAACGAAAAGCCAAAGAAACCAGAGAAAAAGCACTTGCCGAAGCCAAGAGGCGTAAAGAAGAACAGCGCCTAGCGAAACTCTCCGCCAAAGAGCGCCGAGAAAAAGAACGGCAGCAACAACAACGATTGCTTGAAGAGCAACGCCAAAAGGAACAACAGGCAAAACAAGAAGCCAAAGAGAAGGCGCGCCAAGCCAAACTCACCGACCGAAAAAGAAAAGAAGAAGCCAAGGCAAAAGAAGTCCAACGACGAGAACAAGAGCGTGAATTACGTCGACTTGAAGCGCTTGAACAAGAACAATTGGGAACCATTGCCCGTAAAAAAGAAAGACTCTCTAATCTCAAAAATCAGTTACTCCAAGAAGCACAACGACAGGAATACCAAGAACTCAGTCAACAAATCGAAGCCGATATCGAAGTACAACAGTCTCAGGCTCTCGAACGGCAACGGAAACAAGAAGCATTTTTACAACAAACTCGCGCCGAACAAGAACGACGAGCCAAAGACCCACTTTTACTTGAACAAGAACGACAACAAGAACTCTTTGTCCGTAAACAAAAGCGCTTAGAACGCCTACAAGAGCGCGAACGGGAAATCCAAACTGCCCTCGATGAACTACGTCTAGAATATGAGCAATCCGATCTGAATATCCCCACCGAAGATCTCTCCGTTCAATTTCAAAGTCCACTGCAACAACGTTGGTACCGTTTCACGGATGCAATTTCAACCCAATCTCCAAGTCTAGCAAAGGCACTCGACAACGCCAAAGAGCAAGTCGAAGAATTGTATATTTCTAGACAAGCCCAAGCACGGTTTGAACGAGAGCAACAAAAGAAAGTTGCCGCCAACGCTCTCGAAGAAAAGCGCAAACTAGAGCACCAAAATCGCCTAAAGCGTCTTGCCGAAATTCGTGCCAAGGAAGAGCAACGTGAAGCAAAACTACTTGATGAAGCAGAACAACGGGCTTACAAAGAAGCCGAATACACTCGTCAACGCGAACGGTTGGCACTCTCTGCCGAGGCACGTCATGCTCTACATCGTGTTGAAGCCACTCACCACAAAGTTCCTGTCCTATTGTCTGAACAAGATTTACGTGGAGAAAATCACATTGCCGCTCGCTGGAT
The DNA here is from genome assembly GCA_937127265.1 of uncultured Pseudomonadota bacterium. Lineage (GTDB taxonomy): Bacteria > Myxococcota_A > UBA796 > UBA796 > UBA796 > CAJWHX01. Next base: position 4,058 of record CAKZLX010000405.1, on the reverse strand, counting down.
CGACTGTGATGCAAAACGTGCCACTTTAAGTGGTATTCGTTTGGAAGCAGCCAACCTTGTTGGAACTGACTTTTCTCTTGGACTCTTGGATTATGCAGTTTTAAAAGGTGCAACCCTTGATCGTGCACGATTGGACAAAAGTAATCTCGAAGGAGTCTCCCTACAACAAGCGTCTCTCCGCCAAGCCCATCTTCGTCTAACACGAATGTACGATGCTGACCTTCGACAAGTCGATGCTGAATCTGCTTTCTTTGAAGCCGTTGATTGTTCTGGTTCTCGCGCCAACGGGGCCAACTTCTCCAAGGGTACCTTGCGTAACTGTACCTTGGTGGAGATGTCCTTACAAAACAGCAACTTCCAAAGCGCCAATCTCGAAGGGTCTGTCTTCAATCGTAGTGATCTCTCCGGTGCTATTTTCGATAATGCTCTGGTTACCAACACCGATTTTAGAGGAGCACGGGGATTAAGTACCGAACAGTTAACCGAATTACAATCGCGTGGGGCGCTGGTTGAATTAACCGATGCCATCGACAGATATGGCACTTGGGGTGCACCACAGTTACGGGTAGCCGTTGTGCTCTTTTTATTGGGCGTAGGTTCGATTGTGATAACCCAAACCCTTGACGCTCAGCATGCCGATTTGGAAAGTCTAGAAGCCGAGGCCCAAGCCTTACGGGATGAAGACGTTGGTCTAGCGTCGGAACGGTATGAACAATTGGCGTTAAGCAGTCAAATATTGGATGAGCAAGTCCAATATTACATTGAAGCCGCCATTTTGGCTGAACAAAACAGTGACCTCGAACGCAGTGAAATGCTATTCAACCAAGCCATCGCGGCCGCGGACCTCAACACAGAACTCAACACCAAAGTGGGTCTTCGATTTGCCGAATTTCTCTTGACCCATTCAAAACCGGCAGAAGCACTGGCTCGATTGCAAACCTTGATGACCTACCAAAGCCTTTCCACCTTTCAACGAGCCAAACTGATTTTCTATACCGAGCAAAGTTGCCAGATTTTAAACAAAGATGCGGACCAAGAACTCAAAACATTCTATGCCAGCATGGATTCTCTCCCCGAAGTCCAAGCCGATTTACACATGGCACTCTCCGATTTGCGACTGCAACACGGGCAATCAGCAAAGGCTTTGGCAGAATTGCAAACGGCAGAAACGCTGGTTGTATCCGATGGACTAGCCTTACGACTGATTGAATCAAAGGCTCGTGCACACGATAGACTGGGGAATATATCCGAAGCCATTGATGCCTATGAGGCGTTACGAACAAAAGCCGAACCCAATGGACAGACGGCACAAACTGCAACCTTGGCTTTGGCCGACCTTTGGCGTCGTGAAGGTAATGTGGAGCAAGCGATGTCGTTATTAGACACCCTCACCGAATCCGCCAGCAATGATGGGCGCCTACGTTCTCGCTCCCTGTTGATTCAAGGTCGATTGTTGGAAGAACAAGATCGGATTACAGAAGCGGCTGAGAAATACAAAGAAGTATTGAACATTCAAACTGTCGAACCGGAAACACTGGAAGAATCACGTGTATCCTTGGCTCGTTTGCTACTACAAAACGACCCCCAAAGTGTTGGTGACTTACCCCCTGAAATACTCTCTCAAGCCAAATTGGGTGAAGCTCGTACCATTTTGGATCAAGGTAATTTCGAAGACGCCATCGAAATGTATTCCTCGATTATCCAAACTGACGATCTCAAAGATGACATCCGTCGAGCCGCACAAAGTGGTATGGCTGAAGCCTTGTCCAATCTCGGTAAGCACCAAGAAGCCAACGACATTTGGGAAGGGCTGTTACGCGAAAAGATCGATGCTGTTGAATCTCAACACATTGAAGTTCTTTTGGCCTATTCAAAACTCCAAGCCAATGATATTGAAGGGGCTCGACTGGCATTTGCTTCACTTCAACAATCCAATGATGCCTTGATTCGCTACCAAGGACTGATGGGTGATGCCCAAGCCTCTGTACTGGCTGGGGAACTAGAAAGAGCAAAAGATTCCTACGAACGGATTTTACAAACCCAACCCAGCGAAGATATTCAAATCCAAGTTTGGCAGGAACTAGCACAAATTGCCCAAGAACAAAATGCGATTGAAGATGTATTGTTGGCTTGGCAAAATATTTTACAGTTTGGGGTCGATGATGAAGCCTTGCGGGCCGAAGCTCACACCTCGATTGCCCGTGCTCTGGCACAAATGGACCGTCTAGATGAGGCCATCAGTGAATGTGAATTAAACCTCTCCACACCTGAGGCTCAATTGCAGTGTGCGATGATTTTAGAGATGGCAGAAGATTCCCGAGCGGTTGAACGCTACCGAACCTTGGTAGAAAATGAAAGGATTGGAGATGTTCTACGTTCTGAAGCAGCCCTTGGAGCCGCTCGACTAACCGATGCCACCACCCGCGCTAAATTATGCGAAATGGGATTGGGACTCTCGCAGATTGACCCGATTGTCGAATTGCAACTGATTCAACTCTACTTGGAAACGCCTGATCTGCCAACGGAAACACAAGAACAATGGTCTACAAGACAACAAGCACTGGCCACTACATCGCCACAGATTCTTGTACAGTATCTCATGGAACGTACATCTCAGTTACGAGCAGAGGGAGATGTCGCAGAAGCCAGTCGCACCATGAAACAAGGAATCACTGGACTGCCAGAAGAATATGGTAATCCTTTGCGACTGGAATTAGCCGATATGCTCTTGGAACAACAGCGGTTAGAAGAAGCCATACAAGAATACAGTCTCCTCCTAAACACCGACACCAATCCACAGTTGGTTCGTGCTGGACTGGCTCGTGCCTACATGCAACAAGCACAATGGGCGAATGCACGAGAAGCCCTTCAAGAGATTCCCACAGAATTAGTCACTGGAACCGAAATCCACATGATCATGGAAATCAACCAGGCTGCACCAACGGCTGAAGGGCTGGAACTAGCCAATGCTTGGGCGACCCAAGCCTCCAACCCTGATGTGCAATGGGAAGCCTTGATGACCCAAGCGCACACTGCACTCGGAGATGACAACACCGAACAAGCCATGAGTCTCTTTCAGGAAGCCAAATCAGTTGCTGTTGAACCCCGTCAGCAACAGTGGTCTCTATTGGGACAAGCCCAAGTATTTTCGGCTATGGGGAATTATGACGAAGCGACCACAATATTAGAGAATATCCAAGACAGCCAAGATAGTGAAGTACAAGCCCAATATCATATTCAACGCACCCAAAGTTTATTGGCCGATGACAAACTTGATGAGGCATTAGCAACCATTGAGAATTATTCAGCCAACGATTTAGGACCGGGTTGGGATATGACGATCATTGAACTGCATGTACAAGTCCTCAGTACACTCCAACGGTTCGAAGAGGCTCACCAGATTCTCACAGCCATCCAAGAACGTTGGCCTAACGAGGAACAGGTTCAAATCCCCAGTGCCATTGCCCAAGTCCAATTGTTGCAACAAGAAGGCAATATGCTCGATGCCCAAGCACTCGCCGAAAACTCCAGAGAAAAAGCCACGGACCCCGTTTATCAAGCGCAATTGGACGAACTTTTGACCTCCCTCCAATAACCGAAGGAACTCACATGCTCTTCTTTCTACTCGGCTGTACAAACAGTTCTGATACACCGGTGACAATCAAACAAACGATCCATCCAAATGTGGTCTTCATCACCATGGACACCACCAGAAAAGATCGATTGGGCACCTATGGATACACCGATGCCAAAAGCGATCGCATCGATGCCTTTGCCGCTAAGGGCTATCGTTTTGAACATGCCTACTCTTCCATTCCATTAACCACTCCCTCTCACGCTTCGATGCTCACTGGACTGTACCCTCCTCATCACGGTATTCGAAACAATGGGGACGCTATCTTACCCGATGCCATACAAACGCTTCCCGAAACCCTCAAGGAAAATGGTTTTCAAACCGCCGCCTCCATTTCTGCCTTTGTGACCACCCGTATTTGGAATCTTGATCAAGGATTTGATGCCTATTTCGATGAGATCGACCAACAAAAAGGGGGGCGATG
>CAKZLX010000404.1 GCA_937127265.1 uncultured Pseudomonadota bacterium | reverse complement strand
GTATACTCTCTATCCATACGGGTTAGCCCAAGATTTGAAGGGGTAAAGATGCCAATATTGCAACAGGTGAAAGTTACTTGTACAGTTTGTCAGAAGCAATTTAAGCAGTGGCAAGGGGATGTGATCGTCGTTCCAATACCACCGGTTGTCTGTGATTGGTGCTCTACGAAGCAAGGGTTGAAAAAGATTCTTGGTCTCTTTGGTGTCAAGGGCGACTAGCAAAATGATCAATCGTAATTATTTCTATTTGGCTATAATGGGGCAACGTATTGAGGTGTTATGATTATTTATTTGCTTATGGGATTGGCATTTGCCCAAAACCAACCTGATGTCGACATTGAAACGGCTGAAGAAGTGACAGAAGAAACTTCGGTAGCTACAATGATTGAGGTAGAAAGTTCAAGTACTCCTGCTGTTTGGGTACCCGTACGGATAACACTGCGTAATGGTGTGGTGTTACAAGGACAGATCGATTTGCAACAGGTGATCGATTGGAGCCCAGAGAACGATGATACTTTGCAACTGTTATTGGATAGTGGATCGAAACAGCCGATTGAGAGTGCCAAAGTGTTCAGTATTCAGCAAGTGACTCAGGCAAGTGTTGTTGAGCTAGAAAAGGTTTCCGAACCAGCGGTCGAAAAGGAGGAGGTAACCTCTACGGGGCTACCCGAGGGACAATTCTCCTATGCCAACCCTGCGGCTTCTCGCTATTTATATGCACCATCTTCTATTCCATTACAACAAGGACAAGGCTATACCTCACAGAAACTACTCTTTACCTCCACTGCCTATGGTGTCACTGACAATGTGACCTTGTTGATTGGTTCATTGGTACCATTTCCCTTTGTGTCAGTGGTTGGCGCAAAATATGCCACTCGTTTGAATGATGATTGGCACATTGGGGCTGGTGGCGAGGCATTTTTCTTTCCCTTTGCCAATTCTCTGGACGGTGGCTTGCCAAGTGTGCCGATTAGTGTTGGGTATGTGTCGGCTACCTATGGGGATTTGGACTCACATGTTACCATCGCTACTGGGGTGATCTACGAGCAACTGTTTTCGGATGGCAATATTGTTCATCCCCTGATGGTGGCTGGTCACAAAAGAATGAGTAATCGTTTGGCGTTGGTGACCGAAAACTGGCTGTTATTTAATCCAGATGCCTTGGCGGTTCAACAATCACCGTTTAATGCTTCAATAGCCTCGATATCGTTTCGACTGATTGGTCGTCGTGATCAGTCGTACCAGATACTAGGGAAAATGGTGACCGACAATGGATACCCTCGATACACCTGGGATATTGGCATGGTGATGGTATCAGGAGTTAGTACGGCAACCTTGTCAGATCCATTGACTGGGGAGACCTATCGTTCTTTGTTTGGTGAAGTTTGGAATCTGGGGCCCATTCCTTGGATAGACTATACTTGGCATTTTGGACCGGCTCGTCGTCCAGAAAATAGTGACACTGGAGAATGATGATGCGCTACGGAGTATTCTGCTGTTTGTTGGGCTGTGTAACGCCTTTTGATCCTGCCGTTTCCACTGGTACTTGGAAAGAATCTGATTATCGAGCGGAATTCAATTCGGCGTGTTCTGCTGCAGGGGTGTTTAAAGATGCATTGAATCTGGAGTATGCATTTGGTGAGGCGTCGGACTATCTAGATACTGGAGGTTTCTACAGTACGAGCATCGATGCTTTACAAACCTATTCTCAAAATATCTGGGGTTTGTGCTCTTCTTATGCTTACGCAGACGGGGCATTTTATTGTGATTCGGCACTGTTGCTCACTCAGTATGACAAGTGGAAGGATGCTTTTTTGGTGGAGCAAGTTCACCAAGAGCAAGGTTGTACCCTCTCTGTTGGTTCTGCCTATACGGATGGTTTATTCATTAGTGACACCCAGGTTAGATTGGTACAGTATTTCGAAGTGTATTGTATCGATGAAAGTAGCCAATCTTCTTTGCGCACTTGTGCAGGCACAGTATCCAGTCTTTGGACTAAACAATAAGTCATAAACCGAATTGGAATTGCGATTAGGCCTGTAAGACTTTGATGATCCGCGATGGTAGATGGGGTTTCTGATCTACAATCTCTAAAAACTGGGCTTGCATTTCTTCCCATGAAGGGTCTAGTGGGTCGTTGTGATGAACGATACACCAAGCCTCACCTTGTTTGATGGCATCTCCAGGGCGTTTGATCAATTCAAGTCCCACCGCTGGATCGATCACATCGCCAACTTTGGCTCGACCGGCTTTCATTTTGAGTCCCAATAGCGCCACTGCCATACCATCAATCGCATGAATAAAGCCAGTAGTCTGAGCGGTTAAATGGGTTTGATGAGTGGCTTGGGGGAGTACCTTGGTTGGCTCAGCACACAAGGATTCGACAACGGAAGGTTCGACATGGTGATTGTCAAGCATGACTTTGAAGGCTTCCATGGCTCGACCATCATTGAAAGAATCGCGAATCAGTTGCTCTCCCTCTGCGATACTACTAGCAAGTCCCGTCATCTCCAATAGATGGGCACCGAGTAAGGCTGTGATCTCGATGGCATCTTCTGGACCACCACCATTGAGAATATCAATCGATTCTTCGATTTCCAAGGCATTACCGACTTTGTCACCAATCGGGTTTTCCATCCAACTGAGCATGGCACGGGTTTTGATCCCCAAACCTTCTGCTGTTTCAATCATGCTCATCGCCAACGCTTCGGCATCGGCAATCGTTTTCATAAAGGCGGCTTTTCCGACTTTGATGTCTAAAATTAAGGCAGAGAGCCCCTCCGCGGCTTTTTTCGACACAATCGAGCCGGTAATCAAGGGAAGTGAAGATACAGTACTGGTCACATCGCGTACAGCATAGAAGGTTTTGTCAGCCGGAATCATCTGAGCACTTTGACTGGCGATCACACAATGATCTTTGGCGACAACCTTTTGCATGACTTCAGGTGGAAGCGCGGCAACGTATCCAGGAATTGATTCGAGTTTGTCAATCGTTCCACCAGTGTGTCCCAAACCACGACCGGCAATCATTGGGACTTTGAGCCCACAAGCTGCCAGAGCAGGGGCTAGTGGGATACTCATTTTGTCACCAACACCGCCCGTGGAGTGCTTGTCGACCACCAAGTGATGACTATCGGGTAGCAATTCCTGCCACTCCAAGACCGTACCCGAATGCATCATGTATTTGGTGAAGGATACCTTTTCGCGTTTGGTCATCCCATTGATGTAACTCGCCATTAAAAAAGCGCCGACTTGCTCCATGGAGGCTTCGCCACTGGCAACGGCTTGGACAAAGTGTGCCAGTTCAGCATCTGTTAGTTCCAATCCATCTCGTTTATGGGCAAGGACATCTTGTATACGCATGAGAATCTCCGAATAATGGGAGTGAAGTTAGTCTTTTTGCAAACCGATTTCACGAAGGCGTTGGGCAAGGTATTCACCAGCCGTAATATTTGGATATTTGGCTTTTCCACCGGTGCGTTCGAAGAACTCAGGGCGTGGTGACAGATCGACATCTGGACGTGGGTGAACGAACAATGGCATTGAATACCGGTCACCTTTGGCATCTTCTGGGTTGACCACTCTATGGGTGATGGCTTTGTAGAGTCCGTTGGTGATGTTTTGGATCATGTCGCCGGTGTCTACGATGATGTGGTCGTGCTTGCCTTCAACTGCAATCCATTCACCATCGTGATCCATGACTTCGAGACCATCAGCCGTGGCGCCAACCAACAAGGTGATGAAATTGATGTCTTCGTGTTGGGCAGCACGTACGGCGTTGGGGTCGGCATCTTCTCCAATCGGTGGATAATGGATGACCCGTAAAATGGTATTGCCATCTTCGGCCATGTCAACGAACCAGTTCTTCTCTTTGCCCAAGTACAAAGCACAAGCCTCTAACAACAGAACACCCAAATGATCCATTTTGCGGTACAATCCGTCAATGGTGGGTTTGAACTCTGGTAAATCCTCATCTGGCCAAATGTTGGCAGGGATGGCTTGGAAATGGGGATTGTTGTCATCAAGACTTCGTCCAGTTTGCCAAAACTCTTTGAGGTCAGGAGTGGTAAATCCTTTGGCGGCTTCAATACCAAATGGAATGTGTCCACGTTGTTTTGGACCTTCTTTGTTTTCGTATTTGGCTTTGGTGGTGTCATCAAGGGCAAAGAATTCTTCGGCAACCGCGTAGGCTTTGTCAATGTGAGAGAGATCGATACCGTGACCGGTCAGACTAAAGAAGCCGATATCAATCAAGGCCTCCCCCAATTCTTGAACGAATTTTTCTTTGCGCGTGGGGTCATCACTGAGATAGTCTTGTAGATTCAATACGGGAATGCTGGTACGTGCCATGGGTGTCTCCTTTGTGAATAGTGATTTTACTATACCAATAACATCTTGACATGACAAGGGCATATATTATTCGATATAGTTTCATGATACAGTATAACCAAGCACGGAGGCTTCATCGGTACCACAGAATTCCTTTCTACTGTTCACTCTCAAATGCGCATTGCCCTGCTCAATCGTACCTTGTGGACTCCACGTCATCTGAGCGGTGCTATCCGTCTTGGTAAGCGTTGGACTTTGCGTCCTGATGGTCGAGCACCAACACCACTGGCTTTGGCTTGGTACGTTACCCATGCCTGTCCGGAAAAATGTAATTTTTGCAATGTCTCTCGCTCACTGGAAGTGGAGTATCCGACCTTACCAACCACTCAGGCTTTGCAATTACTCGATAGTCTGGTGCCCAAAATTCCTGTGGTGGCCTTGGGTGGTGGTGAACCGATGGCGCATCCCGACATTTTACAGATTATCAGAGGTATCCATGACCGACGTGGACGGGTGTTTTTGGTCACTTCTGGAACCACCATGGGACAAAATCGGGCCAAGCAACTTTGTGCTGAACACCCTGAGATGGTGATGATTTCCTTGTTGGGTGATGAGAAAACGCACGACCAAAGAATGGGTCGAGAAGGTGCCTACCAACGCACCATACAGGCTGTACAAAACATTCAACGTCATCGCAATCCCAAACGGACCCGTCTGATACTAAACTGTACGGTTTCACCCAATGAGATTGATCTGTTGGATGCAGTGGTGGAGATTGCCCGTGCCAATCAGGTAGATGCACTGCGCTTTAGTTGGCTGAGTTTTATGAGTCCCACCGAGTTTGCGATGGAGCCCAAGGCAGAACCGTATTTTGTTTTGCCGCAAGATGCGATTGACCAGTTCGCTTGGCGGGAAATGTGGCAGAAAGTGATCGAAATTCAACGACAGCACGCCGACATCGTACAATTTCTCCCTTCACTCAACCAGTCTGATTTTGAGGCTTGGTTTGCTGGTCAAGGTGTCCAACGTGCCTGTTTGAGTTTGTGGCATACGTTGTTTATGCGACCAGATGGTAGTGTTGTTCCTTGTGGGCACATGCAAGAAGATGCGGTGGGAGATTTGCGCACACAATCTTTGGAAGCCGTGTGGAACGACCCAAGGTTCATGCAATTGCGAATGCAACAACGCGAGGCTCCTTTTCCAATGTGTGGTCGGTGTTGTAA
>CAKZLX010000403.1 GCA_937127265.1 uncultured Pseudomonadota bacterium | reverse complement strand
GGAAGTCCACCATCGAGCAATCGGGGTGTGTAGTGCCATTACACCTTGGAATTTCCCCCTAGCGATGATCGCCAAAAAATGTGCAGCAGCGGTAGCCGCTGGATGTAGCCTACTCTGTAAGCCGGCAGAAGAAACGCCTTATTCGGCAATTGCGCTGATGTATCTGATGGAACAAGTCGGTTTTCCACAGCATCTATTCCAAGTTGTGGTCGGATCTGCCCCATCCATTGGTCTAGTTTTTTGTACACACCCGACCATTCGGAAATTGTCCTTCACTGGTTCTAGTGCTGTAGGGCAAATACTGATGCAACAATCGGCACCAAATCTGCAACGTCTCTCCATGGAATTGGGCGGAAATGCGCCTTTTATCGTATTGTCCTCTGCCAATCTCCAAACTGTTTGTACCAGTATGATGCGCAGTAAATTTCGAAACAGTGGACAAGCCTGTATCTCTGCCAATCGATTTATTGTCGAGCAGTCACGCTATAACGAGGTTCTTGAATCCATTCTCTCATCGGTTAAAAATATCATTGTGGGACCGGCTTTTGACAATGATAAGCCCACTAAAGTGACCATTGGTCCACTGATTTCCAAAAAGGCAGTACAGAAAATTCAACGTCTTCTTCACGATGCATTAGAGAAAGGGGCTATTTTGCGTCATGGTTCTATGCCCACAGGAGAAACACTGTTCGTGACACCAATTGTGATCGAGCAGATTACACCGGACATGGAATTGTGGTGGGAGGAGTTATTTGGTCCCATCATCGCCATCTGTAAAGCCAACGACAACCAGCAGGCGATCACCTTAGCCAACCAAAGTCAACACGGACTGGGCGCTTATCTCTTCACCACAGATGCAACAGAAATGGAAACCCTGCCGGCACAGATTCACTGTGGGATGGTCGGAGTCAACACTGGTGCCATCTCGATGCCCCAAACGCCCTTTGGAGGGGTCAAACAATCGGGGTTTGGAAGAGAAGGTGGTACAGAAGGACTGTTTGAATATCTCACCACCCAAATGATTGCCCGCCAGTTTTAGGTGTTAACCATGCATAAACAAAAAGAGGACCCGTAAGCCCTCTTTGCATCTATTACATCTGCGTCTGTGAAACGTATCGATTATAGTTTATAGTTCAGCGGCTTGCCACGGTGCGTGACCCTTGTTGGCTTCACGTACAGTTTTAACTTCTTCGGGCTTAACAGCCTGACCATTGTTACCCCAAGAGGTACGGACATAGGTCAATACATTGGCGACTTCTTCATCATTTAATGCAGAACCCCAAGGTGACATGACATTTTCGTACTTGGCGCCATTGACTTCAATTTCACCCATCAACCCGTGCAAAACGATCTTGATCAAGGTTTCATTGCTCTTGCCCAACCAATCAGAACCAGCCAAAGGAGGATAAACACCTGTCATTCCTTGACCATTGGCTTGGTGGCAGGTCACACATACTTGAGTGTAGACTTGTTCACCTGTGCGAGCAGTAGCCGCTTTGGCTTCTGGGGCTGGTTTGGCTTCTGCCTTAGGAGCTTCTGCCTTAGGGGTCGGTTTCTTCACTTCTTTCTTGGCTTCTGCTTTGGGGGCTTCTTTTTTGGCTGGTTCGTCACCACAAGCGACCAACAGAGCCATCATCCATGCGTATTTCATTATTGTCTCCATAGTATTGAAATCAAAAACTGGAATGTGCGAGTCTATAAATTCATGTTCAAAAGCATCAATCTATGATCGGAAAATAACCCTATTTAGAAGTCTCTCCCAAAAAAATTGACTTTTTTAGACGAAAAGATTGAAGATGGCGTAAAATTATGACATGGTAACGGAATGATTTTCTAGGTTGTTTTTATCGATTGCATAAAAACGGTTGCCGACCCAATTATTTTGCCTTATAACGACTTACTTTTGCATTGAGATCCACTTTTTGTGGTCCTTTACCCTCGAGGTTCACATGTACACACGACTTGAAAATACAGACTCTCTACCCAATGATGAATACCTAACCAACGAGCAAGTGCTTGAATTGCACAATCGATTGATTGATCAAGCCAATGAACTGTTGGAAAATGCACAAAATGCCATGTCTGAACTCACCGAAAATCAAGAAATGGACCCTGACGAATTGGATGTCGCCATCTCAGCCACCAATCGTGACTTGTCTTTGCGTTTTGCCGATCGTGAACGAAAGATGCTCAAAAAAATCACCAAGATTCTTGAGCGATTTCAAGAAGGGGAATACGGTTCTTGTGACGAATGTGGTGAAGCCATCGGTTATAAACGGCTCAGTTTCCGGCCCGTAGCCAGTTTGTGTATTGACTGTAAAACGGAACAAGAGCAGTTAGAACACAACTCTTGGGATCGATAAATCGATACATCAAAGAGCCGAATCAAATCTAGACGGGTTGCCGACTGGTTGCCACTTGGGTCAATTGAGTGGCTCTTCTGTTGATGACAAATGTCCCCAAGTACATCCGCGTTGGAGTACCATTTGGGTCACATCATCCAACTGTTCGTGGCTGAGCAATATCAACAAGTCATTGGGCTCTACCCAATCCATAGCCTGTTCAGCACCTTCCAAATCACTGTTGGCAAAAAACAATTGATTTTCATGGACACCCTTTTCCATCAAGGCTTGGGCCAGCAGTTTGACGACTTCACTTGGGTCACGTCCATAGGCATGATCGGGTAATTCCTTGAGAAAATACGCATCTGCCTCTAGGATGGCTGCTTGATATCCAATCCCCAAGATTTCAGCGTCGGTACGGTCGCCTGCTTGTCCGAGAACAATGCCTTTGCGTTCAGCCTGCCACTGCACTCCCATTTCGACCACCCGACGAATACCGTCTGGATTGTGCGCAAAGTCCAAAAAGACATCTGCATCCTTGTATCGCAACCAATTGCTGCGTCCTCTGGAATCGTTCATCGTTGGCACCAAGCGACAAACGCCTTCTCGAATGGCGTCCAAATCACCCCCCATCGATAACGCCAAACCAATCGCCACCATAGCATTTTCGATGTTGTACTGTGCTCGTCCACCCAAAGTCAATGGAATATCGACCACCCGCACAATACGTCCACAATCCTTGTGTACAATCCACCCATTCTCAACAAACAGGGTCATGTTTGCTTGTTGCTGACTAGAAAATAAGGCCATGTGCCAATTTCGCTCTGGATGCGCAAGACAAAGTCGTTTCCAAGCCTCCATCAACACGATACAATCAGCATTTAACCAAACCGTGCCACCTTCTTTCACTCCAAGAGCAACCGTCAGTTTGGCCATCGCCATGTCCGCAACGGTATGAAT
>CAKZLX010000402.1 GCA_937127265.1 uncultured Pseudomonadota bacterium | reverse complement strand
CGGCGGTACTTCAAGTTCAGTTTCACCATCCACCGTAGGAATTTTGATCTTGGCCCCTAAGCAGGCTTTGGGATAGGAAATCGGCACGGAGCACAAGATGTCATTCTCTTCACGCATAAAGAAGTCGTGATCTTTAACTTGAATGTCGACGTACAAATCGCCTGCGGGTGCACCAACATCTCCCTCATTCCCTTTACCAGATACCCGTAAACGGTTTCCAGTATCGACGCCTGCGGGGATACTCACAGTCACTTGTTCTTCCTTTCGCACGCGACCAGAACCAGAACATGGTGAACATGGATTGGCTACAGTTTTTCCTTTACCACGACAGGTGGGGCAAGTTGTTTTCATGCGTACAAACATCTGTTGCTGTAAAACGGCACCCATCCCATTACAGGTTGAACAGGTTGTGGTTTTTGAATCCGCTGACCCTGTACCTTTGCAAGAACCACAATGTACAGCGCGAGGTACTTTAATCTCTTTGTCTTTGACCCCGTGCACGGCATCTAAAAAGTCCAGTTTCATACGGTACTGTAAATTTTCTCCTCGACGTAGATTTGGACGTCCACCGCCACCGCCGAAACCACCAAAGCCGCCGCCAAAGCCACCGCCGCCAAAGATTTCAGAAAAGATGTCAGCAAAACCACCGCCACCAAAGATATCTTCAAAGTTTTGACCGTTCATTCCAGCGTGTCCATATTGGTCATAACGAGCACGTTTGTCATCGTCTGACAACACCGAATAGGCTTCGGAGGCTTCTTTGAACTTTTCCTCGGCTTCAGGATTGTCTGGGTTGCGATCTGGATGATATTTCATCGCCAACTTTCGGTAGGCTTTCTTTAGTTCTGAAGTGGACACATCTTTACTGACGCCCAATACCTCGTAATAATCTCGTTTGTTTGACATGAACACTCCATCTTAGGGATTCGCAATGTGAATAAAACTAGAAATAAAATCAAAATAAAAGCAAAATGTACAACGACACAAAATATAAATAAAAAGGGGAGAGTTCCCCCTCCCCTCGTCGTTCCAGTCTCTGATTACTCTGGTGTAATGTCGATGATATCGTCGTCACCACCTGCAGAGTTGACAGGCTCAGCAGAACCTGCAGCTGGACCACCTTGAGCGGCACCGGCAGCTTGAGCGGCTTGTTGGATATTTTGCATCATTTGGTTGAGTTGCTCACTGGCACCTTTGATACGTCCTAAGTCTTCAGAGTCCTTAGCTTCACGAGCATCAGCCAAAATAGATTCAAACTGTGAACTCATTTCCGCTGGCAAGTTCTCTTTGTTTTCACCGAAGAACTTTTCGATTTGGTGAATTTCAGAATCCAGTTTGTTAGTGGCTTCGACCAAGGCGAAACGCTCTTCATCTTGGGCAGCGTTGGCTTCTGCATCCTTCTGCATGCGTTCGACTTCTTCAGAACTCAAACCACTGGCATCTTCAATGCGGATGTCTTTCGATTTACCGGTTTTCTTGTCTTTGGCAGTTACCGTCAAGATACCGTCAGCATTGATATCAAAGGTCACTTCGATTTGTGGGGTTCCACGAGGAGCAGGATCAATACCGTCCAATCGGAACTGTCCCAACAAGCGGTTGTCTTTGGCAAACTTACGCTCACCTTGGTATACCATGATGTCTACAGCAGACTGGTTATCAGCAGCCGTTGAGAAAGTCTCAGACTTCTTCGCAGGAACAGTGGTGTTACGAGGAATCTGTACAGTACAAATACCACCCATGGTTTCTAAACCGAGAGACAACGGTGTCACATCGAGCAACAACATGTCGGCAACCGAGTCATCTTTGGCCAAGATACCACCTTGAATAGAGGCACCCAAAGCAACCACTTCATCAGGGTTTACCGATTGATTTGGTTTACGACCGAAGAAGTTTGTCACCTTTTCACGAACCAAAGGAATACGGGTTGAACCACCGACCAAGATCACTTCATCAATGTCAGAAGGATTCATACCAGCATCTTTCAAAGCCAAACGGCAAGGCTCTAATGTACGAGCAATGACTGGCTCAATCATACGTTCAAACTGGGCGCGACTCAAAGAACGATCCAAGTTTTTAGGACCAGTTGCGTCAGCATACAAGAATGGTAAAGAAATACTTGCACTTGGTGCAGAGGAAAGATCTTTCTTGACTTGTTCTGCAGTTTGACGAATACGTTGTTGAGCCATTTCAGAACCAGGCAAACTAAACAAATCCAAACTGTGTTCTGTGTTGAACTCTGAAACGATCCAATCGATCAAGACTTGGTCAACGTCATCACCACCCAAGTGGGTATCTCCATTAGTGGACTTTACTTCCACAAAACCTTCATCGACTTCAAGAACTGAAATGTCGAATGTACCACCACCGAAGTCATAGACCGCGATACGTTGTTCTTCTTTTTGATTGAAACCATACGCTAAAGCCGCTGCAGTTGGCTCGTTGATGATTCGCATCACTTCCAAACCAGCAATCTGACCCGCATCTTTGGTAGCTTGACGTTGTGCATCGTTAAAATAAGCGGGAACAGTGATTACCGCTTTATCGACTTCGTGCCCCAAGTAGGTTTCGGCTGCACGCTTCAACTTTTGCAACACCATCGCTGAGATTTCAGGAGGAGCATAGTGTTTACCATCAATGTTCACACGGGGTGCATCGTTTTTGTTTTCTACTTTGTATGGTACTTGGTTGGGCTCATTTCCACACTCAGAGAAACGACGACCCATGAATCTTTTAATGGAGAAGATGGTATTGATGGGGTTGGTTACTGCTTGGTTTTTAGCAGATTTACCCACTAAACGCTCACCGTCTTTGAAAGCAACGATCGAAGGCGTTGTACGTTCTCCCTCTTCATTGATGATCACGGTTGGTTTTCCATCTTCGATGATAGCGACGACTGAGTTGGTAGTACCCAAGTCAATTCCGATAATTTTTTCACTCATGACTATTCTCCGTCGAAAAATTGAGTTTCAAAGTATTGTATTTTGAATGATAAACAGCGAACTTTTCATACAAGCACTGTTGAGTACCATGGTTTTATACACCCCAAAACAAATGACAAGACATCTGGTCTGTTTTTTCTCGAAAAGAACCATGATGATCTCGTAATAAAAAATAGCCCCCCATTCATGTTGACATCTAAAATTGTGTGCGTAATAAATGAGACGTTCGAATAACGTGACTTGCCTCTGTGGTGAATTCGCCTATTCATTATCCAAACAAACTCAAATCATAAATCTTGGGTTCACCCCCTTTGTTGGAGTACATCATGAATTTCAAACCTCTTTCTGATCATGTTCTTGTTGAACAAGTAGAAGCCAAAACGCAAACAGCTTCTGGTCTCATCCTTCCATCATCAGATGTTGAAAAGCCTCAACGAGCCACGGTTCTCGCAGTCGGCCCTGGTAAACGTCTCAAGGATGGTTCCCATGCTGCAATGAGCGTCACTGAAGGCGATGTAGTTCTGTTCGCCAAATACAATTCTGGTGAAAAGATCACATTGGATGGCAAAGAGTTTATGATTCTCAAAGAGTCTGATATTTTGGCCAAGATTGTAAACTAATCCACACTTCACAGTTTTTGACAACCCTATTTTCAGGAGATTCCCAATGGGTGCAAAAGAAATTAAATTTAAAGACGATGCTTGGAAAAGCATTCAAACAGGTGTAAGCAAATTGGCTCGTGCTGTAAAAGTGACACTCGGCCCCAAAGGACGCACCGTCATGATCAACAAAAGTTTTGGAGCGCCTCTCAATACAAAAGATGGCGTTACAGTCGCAAAAGAATTGGAATTCAAAAATAAATTTCAGAACTTGGGCGCACAAATGATCAAACAAGCCGCCTCTGAAACCAATGAAGTAGCTGGCGACGGAACCACAACTGCA
Organism: uncultured Pseudomonadota bacterium; assembly: GCA_937127265.1. GTDB lineage: Bacteria > Myxococcota_A > UBA796 > UBA796 > UBA796 > CAJWHX01. The sequence continues at coordinate 1,522 of CAKZLX010000402.1, read as the reverse complement.
ACAGTGTTGGCTGAAGCAATCTTCAACAACGGCCTACGTTCCATCTCTTTTGATGCAGATGCAATGAATGTAGAACGTGGAATCAATCTGGCACGTCAACATGTAACAGATGCTTTGTATGCTCAAACAACTGTACTAAGCTCTGGCGCAAACCAAGAGAATGACAAGGCACTTCTTCAACAAGTCGCAACGATCTCGGCCAACAACGACGAGGTAATCGGTTCAGTATTGGCAACAGTTATCACACGTGTTGGAGAACACGGTGTTGTCACCATCGAAGAAGGTGGCGATCATGTAGATTACAACATTACCGACGGTATGAGCTTTGACCGCGGTTACATTTCTCCACACTTTGTATTGGGAGATGAACGCGCCAAAATGGAAGTCGTACTTGAAGATGCATATGTATTGATTTGCGAAAAGAAGCTCACCTCTTATGAAGAGATCTTGCCAATCATCGAAAAAGTGGTTGCAGACAAAGATGACCGTGGATTGTTGGTCATTGCAGAAAATGTAGAAGATCGTGCACTCAGCTTCTTACTTCAAAATCGTTTGAACGGTAAGAAATTCATCGCCGTAAAGGCCCCCGGATTTGGTGACCGACGCAAAGCCATGCTTGAAGACTTGGCAATCTTGTTGGGTGGTACCGCCGTCATGAACGATACTGGTATCAAGTTGGAAGATCTCAAACTCAAAGGTGGCAAAGACACCCCGCATCTTGGTTTCGCTCGTAAGATTGAAGTATCCAAAGACATGACCAAAATCACCGATGGTGCTGGAAGTGCTGATGAACTCTTCAAACGCGTATTGCAAATCGAAGCCGAGATGATGCAAAGCACCTCTGAATACGACAAAGAAAAACTCCAAGAACGCATCGCCAAGTTGGAAGGTGGTTCTGGTGTTATTTATGTTGGAGCCCACTCTGAGCCAGAAATGAAAGAGATCAAAGCCCGTGTTGAAGACGCATTGAACTCTGTTCGCGCTGCTCTTCCTCGTACAGTACAGCAAGATGCCACTGAAGACGAAAAGAAGAAGGCACGTGGTGGTATCATCCCTGGTGGTGGTGTGGCACTGCTTCGTTGTGTCAGTACATTGGATACATTGCTGCAAGAAGACTTGGAAGAAGACATCAAAACGGGTGTACGCATTGTACGAGATGCCATCCAAGAACCGATTCGTGCGATTGCACACAATGCTGGTGTGGATGCTTCTGTTGTATTGAACAATGTACGCTCCAATGAAAACCCACACTTTGGATACAATGCATCTTCTGATACCTATGGCAACATGCTCGAAATGGGTGTGATTGATCCAACCAAAGTCGTAGTCACTGCTCTTGAAAAAGCAGCATCTGTTGCCTGTACCTTGTTGACGTCTTCAGCTGCCATTACAGCACTGCCAGAGAAGGCAATGTCCATGGGTGACGACATGGGTGGCATGGGTGGTATGGGCGGTATGCCTGGTATGATGTAATTTCATCCACTCAACGAAACTGGCTGTCCAAGATTTGGATGGCCTTTTT
>CAKZLX010000401.1 GCA_937127265.1 uncultured Pseudomonadota bacterium | reverse complement strand
TGTGCTCCCAATCTTCATCCACTTCAGTAGCGATGTCGGTGCACTCCCATTCCGGCTCGGTGGTACGATTGGAGGCATTGGTAATCTCTGAAACTGGACTGGTATCAGACTGTTTTTTCTGTACTGCCTCATCTAAGATTTGTTCGAACGCTGGTGCAATTGGAACGACCGAAGTGTCAAACGTTGGCTTTTCGCTGGGACTTGATAGTTCCCCGATAGGAGAGATTGCCTCATCACCATGTTGTATAGGTGTCGATGAGTTCGGATCTGTCAATTGATGTGGATCCTTAGGTTCATTTGGATCCTTAGACACCATCATCTCCTTTTCTTTTGGAGAGTACATCCCGTAAGTGTTGAGCTTCTTCTTCGGCTAAGCCCGGAATAACTCCATCAGGCGTCACCCCAGAGGCGGTATACAACATCAAGGTGGAGAGGCCAAGTAATCGGTCGATAGGGCCTTGGTGGGTATCGATGTGTTGGATGCGATGGAGGGGGATGGCTGAGGATTGACGAAACAAGACACCTTGTTGGACCAAGAAGTCGTGGTCGCGAATATCATAGCGAAAGTAGCGGTATTCAAGTGTGGGCCAAATCAGTGCCCAAATCAAGTGGTAGATCAGATAAACGCCACAGAGAGTTGAAGCGATCTTAAAATTGAACATCCAGATCAACAGTGGAAACGTGAGGGCGGTAAAAGGCGTGGTGATCAACAGCAAGCGAAAGAAGCGCCCAAAACGCCAAGCATGGGTGATATTGGGGTCCAACTGACTTTGAGGGATAGAACTAGACATGAATTTACTCGGGTATGGTCATTGAGCATAGCGCATTTTAGCGATAAAAGAAAGATATGTCCAATCCCAACCGAGCATTTGTCATGAGAGAAATCTATATTCCCGAAACCAATCAATTGTCCTCTGAATTGGGGGTTGATATCCATTGGATTGAAGTGTGTACATCTACCAACCAAGTGGCCAAACAATTGGCTGATGACGGATGGGGCGGTATTCTGGTGGCAGATTATCAAACCCAAGGACGTGGTCGTATGGAGCGTGCGTGGCTATCGAATCCAGGTGAGAATTTATTGTTGTCATGGGCATTTGAATGTAGATGTAAGGTACAAGAATTGCCTCGAATTCCACTGTTGCTAGCGGGAGAACTGGCTCATGCCTTTGACCTTTTTGTAAAATGGCCCAATGACATCGTCACCAAGGAAGGTCGAAAAGTAGGTGGTGTCTTGTCGACTGTGTCCGGTTTGGAGGAAAATGTCTGGACTGTGGTGATTGGATTGGGGCTGAATGTCAATCAAATGGAATTTCTACCCGAACTAAACGCCTCATCATTGCGAATGGAGAGCCAACTGGGGCAAGAATGGGATCGGATGGCTGTGTTGAAGCAAGTGGTCGAGGTGTGTCAAGGCTTAGATATTACCCAGTCCTTTGAACGCTGGTCTGCACGTTCGATTACCCTTGGGAAAAGGGTCGAAGTGGCAGGTAGAGTCGGAGTAGCAAGTGGCATTCGTGAGGATGGTGCGTTAATTGTCGATGGAAAGCCCATTACCAGTGGGGACGTACACCTTGTGGAGATGTAAATCATGTTGTTGGTGATCGATGTTGGCAATAGCAATACCGTAATTGGGGCAATGAACAATGGAGAGGTCAAGTTTCGATGGCGTATTACCACCGAGTCACGTACCACCGATGAGTTTGGGATGTTGTTGCTTTCTTTACTTCGTTTTCGAGGCATCGAGACAACAGATGTTACTGGCGTATGTGTTTCTTGCGTTGTCCCCTCAGTTCTCTATGCGATTGAAAAGGCCAGCAAACGATATTTAGATGTCGATGCTTTTGTGGTGGGCAAGGGCATTAAAACCGGTATGAAGATTTGTACGGATAATCCCAAACAAATTGGTGCCGACCGAATTGTGAATGCAGTTGCCGCTTATCGTCGTTATCCTCAAACCTTAGTGGTGGTCGATTTTGGAACGGCAACCACCCTTGATTGTGTAAACGCCAAAGGCCAGTATTTGGGTGGTTCAATTTCACCTGGTTTTAAAATATCTTCGGATGCTTTGTTTGTACGCACTGCAAAATTACCCAAAGTGGAAGTGGAACGGACGGATTCGGTGATTGGCAAAAATACTATCCACAGTATGCAAGCGGGGATGTTTTGGGGCTACGTGGGTTTGGTGAACGAATTGGCAAGGCGTTGTAAAGAAGAATTACGGGCATTGGATGCAGTTGAAGACGTCAAGTGTATTGCCACCGGTGGATTGGCCAATTTGGTTGGTTCAGACTGTCACGAAATTGATTTTGTAGAACAAAATCTCACCTTATTTGGTTTGTGGGATCTCTATCAACTGAATGCCTAATTTGACCCAATAGATTGTAAGTGTGCTAATATTGGAGTACCATGCAGATTGTCCCATTATGGCTTACATCATGTGAAATGAGGTTTTGATGAGTATTCCCTATTCTCAATTAAACATTGCTCCAGTTACCCAAGAAAAACTGGAATCCAACGATATTGCACAAAAGATGCAACTGGCACAAGGGCAGGGATGTACCTCTGATGAAGAGGCCTTGGCAGTTAGCATGATTCTATCCCAAGACCCTAACCCCTCTGTTTCGGCTTTGGCCAAATCGAGTTTGTCGAAATGGACCGAAGAAGTACTTGAAATTGCCATTACTAGACAAACACACAGCAAAGTGCTCGAATTTACTGTTCAGTTCCTACCGGCATTTGATCGAATCGACGAATTGATTTTTCAATCTGCCAATCTCAATGAGCGTACTGCCAAATTGATTGCCCAACGTATTGGCAAAGAATCTTGTCAACATATTGCCAACACCCGTCAAACCTTTTTGTTATATCCAGTGGTCTATTGGTCCTTGAAAGCCAACCCCAACTGTCCATTGGCAGTTTTGGAAAGGTTGGAGGCTTTTTTGAAGCAGCAAAAGAGTTTTGTGGACGCGCCAAAGACCACCGTTGTTTCTAAGCAAGCACCAAAGTTGCCGATTGACAACATTCTATTGGAGGTGATGACCGCTATTCAATCGAAGCCGTCACCAGCATTACAGAAGGCGCTCGACTCTCAATTGTTGTTAAATGCCCCATCGTCATCCGTCAATGGTCTTGAACTGGAAGCATTCTCTTTTGACTTCGATGAGGAAGATACCTTTGACTTTGATGCTTCCTTGGTTCAAGACAGCGATGATGAACCCGAAGATACAGAATTCAAATCCTTGGAGCAACAAATTCGCGATATGCCGGTTGGTAAACGGATTAAACTGGCTTACAAGGGCAACAAAGAAGCCCGAAGTATCTTGATTCGAGACACCAACAAGTCGGTCTCGGTGGCCGTGTTGAAGTCTGGAAAAGTGAACGCTGGAGAAGCGGCGAAGTATGCAGCCAATCGGAACTTGTCGGATGAGGTTATTCGAACGATTTGTGCGACCAAAGAATACATGCGCAAGCACAATGTACGCATGGCACTGGTAGGAAACCCCAAAACACCGACCAAAGTAGCAATGGGTATTTTGATGACCTTGGGTAAAAGAGATTTGCAAGCCCTAGCCAAAAACCGCTCGGTGTCTAGCAACATTTCCAAGGCCGCTTTAAAGAGATTCAAAACAGAATTTCAACGTTGAGGAACCTTTGTCGGGGCTGGCAAAAGACAGGGTAGGTGAACAAAGTATTCTTTTGTGTTAAATTGTAGAGATACCACGAAGGTTGACCTTGTCAAAAGATGCTTCGGGTTAGGACCACGTCGTCCGAGGAGTACTTATCTCACATCCAGATACCCCTACATTTGAAGTGTCCTTGCCACAGTTGCAAGGTGATTATTGGATTGCCAAGATCCGTTTTCTCAACCCCGTAATTGTACGTGAGTTTTGTGGTTCTTCCAATCGCAACCTGAAGATTCTAGAAAAGAATTTGGGTGTTGTGTTGAAACAAAATGCCGACAAAGTTGTTTTTCGTGGCGATACCCAAGAAACGGTCAAACAAGGTTTACATATTGCCTTGCAACTGTTGGATTTGATTGAGCAAGGAAACAGTGTTCACCCCGCGGAAGTCGATCAGTTTTCTAGAATGTTGGTACGTGAACCCGACGTTGATTTGGCAGATTTGATCAAGGAAACCATTTTTGTGAGTGCCCGAAAGAAACGAATCTTTCCACGCTCGCTGAGACAATTGACCTATTGTAAAGCCATCAATCATAAAGATTTGGTTTTTGGTGTGGGACCTGCGGGAACGGGTAAAACCTTTTTGGCGATGGCGATGGCACTCAGTGCTTTGCAAAGAGAAGAAGTCAAAAAAATCATTCTCTTGCATAATTTGGAATACATGTTGCAATACCGGTACATCTTTTCCACAACCATGAAAAAAGACGCCACAAGAAAAGAGTGAAAAGACCAAAGAAAGTGAAAAACATAATAGTTTGGAAATGTCCTAACTGTGGTGATACCTATATCCGTTTACCATATAGTAAGCGTTGTGTTCATCCCAAATGTATAGAGGATAAACAAAATGATCCAAATATTAGTATTAGGCTTGTTAGAAGATAGGTGTGGTATATACCACACCTATCATTAGTTATTTATTTTTTACCTAGATAGATAAATGAAAATATGA
>CAKZLX010000400.1 GCA_937127265.1 uncultured Pseudomonadota bacterium | reverse complement strand
AACAGACTGCATTTCAGCCATCATTTTGTACTTCATCGACCGCAAAGACGTGAGTTCTCCTTGCAGGTTGCGTCTCTCGTCAGCGGTTTCCATCAAGATCCGTTGGGCTTCCAAACGGGCTTCTCCAATGATCAAGTCAGATTCGCGACGGGATTTTCTTTCGAGGTCTTCGGTCAATCGGCGAGCCAAAACCAAGGTATCTTTGATGCTTGACTCTTCACCTTTGAGCTCCATAATCTCGTTGTCACGACGTTTGATCACATCGCGCAGACGTTGGTTTTCTTTGAGCAGTTCATCCAAGGTTTCACGGACATCTTCGAGAAAGTTTTGGACTTCAATCTCATCCACCCCTTTTCGGGATGGGGTAAATTCTTTCTTGATGATGTCGAGTGGGGTAACGCGCATGTCATTGAACCTGTACAGTGGGAGAAACTTGAATATCAGCCAAGGGATATTTGGAAAGCACATGTTTCTCTAACGCGTTCACAGGGTCGGAGTCCACTTGTGCAGCTTGTAAAAGAGGTTCAAGGTCCACAATCGGTTCTGGAGAAGAAATCACCACAATCCGAGAGGCATCTACCCGATGAATATAGCGACCATCACCGGTGGCCAAACGGCCTTTGCTGGAAGGGGTCCAAGCCGACTCTGATTGAAGAATCCCCCCTTTCCACTGTACAATGGTAACGTAGGCATGATCTGACACATCAAAACGAACGTCGACAAAATCGACATGGCTATCAAATTCAGAGGTCAAGGGAAATTGTGCTGGTGGACGGGTATCATCCAAAGCCCATGCCAACGAGGATAAAAACAACAGTGTACTGGTGGCGGCACTGACCCACCACGAAGTCATCTTGGGGGGTGGTGGCAGTGGTAGTGGCAACTCATCCATGCCATCAATTGAACCCCAAGGACGTGAACGAGCCGCATCGAGACTGCGTAAGGGCAAGGGTCCCAACAGCACATCATCCAGCCACAATCCGGGTCCTGAAATCATCGCACCACGTAAGCAGTCACGTTCTGGGGTGCCTTGTTCAGCCAAGTGAACCAATACCTCTTCGAGGTCATCCATATGTTCAGAATCAACCAACCAAGCGTTCCCTTGGGCTTCAATTGAAATTGCCAAGTCACCGAGTGCATCTTCGACAGTCGAGGCATGATGACGGGCATCGGGATGCAACAAAATCGCCAGCATGCTCTTACGATCGACAAAACGATTGTCTGACGGGACTTCCAAGTCATGTGGAGCAAGGATGCCACTGCGAATCAAATAGTGTGCACGACGCAATCGCGGACACTTTCGAGTGAAAGGACGTCCTTCTGAGGTCCCGAGCACTTCAAAGTCTAAGGGTTCACCGGTTGCCAGTGTTCCTAAATATCGAAGGGTATCATCAACTCTGTCATCAGACCATTGCTCGATGTCTAAACCTTTGACCTCCCCTATTTTACGCATTCGCTTACGGAACATTTTACAAATACTTTCCACCTCACGAAGTGGCTTACCCACCTTGCTGGAGGTTCGTTCCAGAGAAAAGCCATCCGAATAATGCAACCAAAATACGCGGTGACAGACTTTTTCGATCTTCTTCAACAATTTCACCCGCATCGAACAGGTAACTGGGTAATCAAGGTAAGGGGTGAGACTGGGACGCAAGTAGGCTTGTTCTTGATAGCGAGCGATAAAGTCTTCGGTGTAGATCCCCGAAAGAACTTCCACTTGTTCAGGAGATGCATCAGACTGGAGGTGACTTAATACGTGAACGCGGGCAGCATCCAAGACATTTGGGCGTACATCGATACCGGCCATGTATAGGTCCCAAGCCACACGAATGGTGATCGGCACCCACACATCACTCCGAATCAATGCATCATTCATCATGGTAACACCAGAGGGCATAAGGCAATTCTAGGGCAAGGGGTCAATAATGTAAAGAAGTATCCTAATGACACGTCAAGAGTATTATGTCATATTCAATAACATATTGCCAATCAATTTCGACCAAAAATGTGCGATTACCATTCGTATGTAAAAAGAGCCCTTTCTGTCTGTGACGTCAGCACGATCTACGGTCATTTACCACTGACCAATGCCAGCACCCATACCTCCTGCACGCCCAAATTGAGCAATTCCAATGCACAAGATTCTGCTGTGGCTCCTGTGGTAAAGACATCATCTACCAAGAGAATCTTTGGTGGTGAAAAGCCCTTTTCAAAGTGCGGTCGAACTTCAAATCGTCCCGTTAACATCACCCCACGATCAACCAAAGACTTCGCTGCTTGTTCGGCATTATCGACTCGAAACAAAATCTGATGATGTGGTAAGTCCAGCATGCTCGCCACATGTTGAGCCAACAGTGCGGATTGGTTAAATCCACGTGTACGCATCCGTTGTTCAGGAAGTGGAACTGATATCACCGCGTCAAACGCTGGTAAATCCAAAGCTGCCCCAGCTAACATCTCTGCCAGTTGTATAAACATGCCTTGTTGACTGGCGTACTTACCTTTGCGAATCAAGGAGCCCATAGGCGATCGGTAGGTACCCATACACCAAGCCCCTTTGAGATAGGGAGATTCCAAGCGAATTGCCCGTATGACCTGTGGTAGTTCAATGTAACAGTCTTGACAGAGCGACAGTCGATTTTCAGCCATCTGCTGTCGACAATGTACACACCGCACACCAAAAGATCTTTGGAGTAAGGGGGTGATCGCATCTTCAATATCACGTATCCAATTCCACATACACACATCTTGACCACCAGATGTACCAAAACAACTTATCGATCAAGGTTGTTGCCAAACCGTTACTCTTAATTTTTGGGTAGGGTTCTCACCAAACGAAAACCAATAAAGGGGACGGTCACACTAGGATCTGCCGATGTTCGGTTGTTCACTTCTACACTTTCTTCTTTGGAACGATAAGAACCACCTTTTCCGACCTTGAAAGAGGTTACCCCACCCGTTTGCACCAAGGGGTCTTCACCATATGTTCCCTGCTCTTCAAAGTCATCGGCACACCACTCGTAGACGTTGCCACTCATATCGTATAGACCCCATGCGTTAGGCTTCATTTCTCCTACGGGGTGTGCACGACCTTCTGAATTCCAAGCAAAGTAAGCCACCGAAGTCGGACTGTTTGCCCCAGCAAATTTTTGTTGTGTACCCGCTTTGGCCAGAAACTCCCACTCAGCCTCGGTTGGCAACCGATATCCCTCACATTGTAAGGAGGTCAAACGTTTGTTTTCATAACAAGGCTCTAAAGATTCAATCTGCGACACTGTATTGGCAAACTCAACTGCAGTAAACCATGATGCTGCTTGTGGACAGTCCAAACAATCACCAACCAAAGGCTCTCCTTTAATTTGTAGAAACATTTTTTGGGTCAGTTCAGTCGGAAGCACCCATAAATCTTTCGAAATGCTCACCTCTTGTTTCTGTGCCCCCATCGCAAAT
>CAKZLX010000399.1 GCA_937127265.1 uncultured Pseudomonadota bacterium | reverse complement strand
ATCATGCTTTGCGTCATAATCATTAAATTCTAATGATTTCCAATTACTTTCATATGCACAAAGGAAGATACCGAAGCGATCACAAATCTCAGCCGTCTTCTTATTCCATCTATTAAATGGAGGAACAAAGATATTGTTGTTGAGATCATCCTTTGGAATCGTAAAAGAGCAGTATCCACTGGCATCAGATGAGCAAGTGCGTTGGGATTCCCCTGAAGGAGAGACAATTGACATCTCCACGTTGGCTAAGGGTTTATTGGTTCGAGCATGAAGAACCCAAGCGGCCACCATTTGAGAACCATCCTCCAACTGATAGCGTTTAGAAATGAGATTCATATCGGTAATTTGGACGGTGAGATGTCCCTTCTCATCACTTTTGGGCGTTTTTAAAGATACTTCGTAAATACCAGCGTCACGCGTAGGTAGGTGTTCCTTCAAATTGATGCTCGATCTCATGATTTGATCGGCGTTATTGTTAACAGGGATCGTTTTTTTGAGAACCAGTCGTCCTTCTGGTTGATCAACCGTTTCATTACTATCTTGCGCCCAGTGATGAAGATTGTCTTTACTTACTGAACGTACGGTGAGTTCAACCTCGTCAATGTTGCGATGTTGAAAATGGAGGTTGGTCCAACCATCGACCGGCATGTATCGACCAGTGGAATGAAAGCGCAGAAGTTTATCGCGATGAGGAACCAATACAGGATCATTGATGGTTTCCAGTAATGCACCACCATCCTGGGTGGAGGCACCCGCTGGAATATTGATGGTATAGTTGCCATGTTGAAAATCCCCAACCAGTGCGAAACCGTGTTTGCGAGGATAGATGCGCAGGTTGTCAACCGCTGGTTCCACTTGAATGGTGTTGAGAAGTTGTTCGGTATCAATTGCGCAACGATCAGAGATTTTTTCATCAAAGGAGATGTCATAATCATAATACCAGGATCTGTCTTTGACCGAAGTATCGTCACAGATGTATTCGACCGTAAATCCAGTTGCGTTTTCTTTGAGATAAGGACCATAAAGGTGCATCACTCGCCAACTGCCTAAGTCACCAGTCCAATTGTAGGGTTCTGAAGATACAGTATCGTTATATTGCAAGGCATCGACTTTGACTTCTAGGGTTTGAACCATCAAGGATGGAGAGGATGCCTCAATCAGGATTTCTTTTGGACTTTTTTGGATGAATTTGTTGATTTTGATTTTTTGACCATCGAGTAGGACTGTTGTTTTGGAATTGACTTCCTTTAATGGGATGTGGTGACTCAATTGTAAAATGATATTGGCGGTGTGTGTTTGACGATCGATCTTGTCAAAGGACACCCCTCGAACCTTGAAACTAGGAGTGGTGGTACTTTTTGTCCAAGAGTCGGATTCTTGTGGCTTCCAGATCAGTTCGGGATTATCCTTTTGGGGGATTTCCTCAATGGTGATGGTGTAGGTTTGACTTGGAGTGAGTGGCTCTTTGGGGACAAACTTGAGTTCACTGACTCCATGTACCTGAAGCGTTCCTTCAATCTCTGGTGAAATACGCCATTTTCCCTTGAATTCGACCTGCTGTGTATCGAACAGTTCTTCGCCATACCACTGTAAAATCAAACTGTCGTCTTTGATGGTGTGATACATGTAATAGGAGCGATCCAAGATTTGATCAGTGGAGACTGTTTCCGAAACGTTTGTCTCTGCTTCGGAGAGGGTTTCGTTGGCATCGGATGAGGTTGGAGACTCTTGGTTGCAACCGAGGGTCAATTGGAGCAATAGAGAAGAGGGAAAGAAAAGACGCATGAGAAACCTAGGTAAGGATGGGTGAACAATCAAATTGTTATCGGAAACGACCAATGTGTTGCTGATCACGATTAGAGAAGAATTTTTCGGATATTTTATATTGAGGTGAGATGAGTATGTAATGACAGGACTAAGGGTGAAAGAAGACTTCTGCGTGGATCTTCAGGTGCACAATTTGTCTGTTTCCACTACATTATAAATAAAATTGGTAGGAGAATGTAATGTTGTTGTTGTCACTGTTGGCTTGTTTGTCTAAAGTAACTATTCTACCACCCCCAATTTTCGATACCAGTGGCATAGAAGAGACCATTGATTGGCCAAAAGTAGGCGAAGAAACTACACAAATTTTACAACAGTATGTCCAAGTAGACACCACCAATCCCGAGGGTAATGAAACCCGTGGGGCTCAATTTCTCGGTCAGATACTCGAAGCGGAAGGTATCTCCTATGAGATTCATGAATCCTCACCCAACCGTGGAAATTTAATTGCTCGCTTACCGGCGACTGGTGAACCGGAACAAGGTCCACTCTGTTTGTTGTCTCACATTGATGTGGTCACCGCTGAAACTGAAAAGTGGGACGAAGACCCAATGTCTGGGGTGATTAAGGATGGCTATTTGTGGGGTCGGGGAACTTTGGACATGAAAGGAATGGGGGCGATGGAATTGATGACCATGCTGTTGCTCAAACGCCAAAACATTCCATTAAAAAGAGATGTCATTTTATTGGCGGTGGCTGATGAAGAAGTCAGTGGAGAAGGGGTTCGATATGTAGCCGATACCTATTGGGACTACCTACAGTGCGAGCACGTGGTCAATGAAGGTGGCTTAGGACTCCATGACATGATGTTTGAAGGTCAAACGGTCTATCCCATTTCGGTGGCTGAAAAAGGGTCGGTTTGGTTGAAGATGATTGCCTCTGGAGAGCCTGGACACGGTTCGACACCTCGCCCCAATGAAGCCCCCAAGTATTTGTTGGAGGCGATTGAGACTTTGGGTGCGCGTGATCTAGAGCCCAGTTTGGAAGGACCGTTGGATCAGTTTGTGGTCAACATCGGTGGACAAAAAGGTGGATTGTATGGCTTTGTGCTTAGAAACCCTTTGTTACGCAATACAGTGGTCAAAAAACAAATGCTTGACAATCCAATTACCCGGGCAGCCATCATCAATACAGTTCATGTGACCGGGTTTGGTGGACAAAATAAACCCAATGTGGTGCCTTCTGAAGTGTATGCGATTTTAGATTGTCGCATTCAGCCGGATGTAGACCCCCAAGAATTTATTGCGTACTTGGAAAGCATGGTCTCCGAACATATTCGTTTTGAGGTCATTTCAGCCAGTACTGGCAGTAGCAGTCCGATTGATGATCCATTCTTTTATGCCTTGGCACGACAGGCGGTTCGCGGTGAAGAGAATGCAGTGGCTGGTCCGGTGGTTTCTGTTGGATACACCGATTCCAACTATCTACGTCCATTGGGTGCTAAGGCCTATGGGTTTGTTCCAGTTGCTTTGACAGCTGAAGATATGGAAGGTTTTCATGGACACAATGAAAAACTCTCGGTTGAAAATATTCATATCGGAACCAAAAAGTTATTCTTGGCTGTTTTGGAAGTTTCAGCGAAAAAATCTCCTTAAACACATGTTATAGTAAAAGACAATTTGGAGGAACAGTGACACTTTTTGTATGTGAAACATGCCAACAACACATCGTTTCGACTGGGAGCTGTCCAATCTGTACAGAAAGTCCTAATCGAGCTCCACGATCATTGGCTTTGTTGTTGGGTCTTGGGTTGATAGGTTGTGGTGATAAAACTGCCGATAGTTCTATCGATATCGAAGATTCTGGTATAGAGGCTGAACCAGTGGAGCCTGCTGATGAACCGATGTACGGTATTTCCAGCGTCAGTGAATAACCACTAGGGTCACGGCGGTCATTACAACAGAACCACACGAGAAGTCCATGAGTAGCCCCCGCGATATTCGTCCAGAAGACCGTCAACAGCCCAAACCCATTTATGTGGTTTGGGAAACCACCATGCGTTGTGATCACTCTTGTTCACACTGTGGGTCTCGAGCTGAATTTTCTAGACCAAACGAATTGGAAACAGATGAACTGTTTGGCGTCGCCGATCAACTGATACGCCTAGGTACCAGAGAGGTGACCTTGATTGGTGGAGAAGCCTATTTGCGTTCGGACGTCTATGATTTGGTTGCTTACTTATCGAAAGCCGGTATTTATGTGGCGATTCAAACAGGAGGTTTGGGATTGACGCCTCGAAGAATGCAAAAACTCAAAGATGCTGGTTTACGTGGGATTGGGGTTTCGATTGATGGTCCTGCTGATGTTCATGATGTGTTACGCAATCGTGAGGGTAGTTTTGCTGCTGGAATTCGGGCGATGAAACTGGCAAAAGCAGCGGGGATGAATGTCACCTCCAATACCCAAGTGAACCAGTTGACCCTCGGTCGATTCAATGAAACTGCGATGGCTGTCCAAGAAGCGGGTGCGCAAGTATGGCGGATTCAACTGACGGTTCCGATGGGCAGAGCGGCAGATCGTCCCGAATGGTTGTTGCAACCGTGGCAGATGGTGGATGCCATCGATGAACTGGCCGAGATTAAAACCCGATTGCTTACCGAGGCTTACCACGCGGGTATACCACCACAAAAAGTGATGAATGTGACGATGGGTAATAACATTGGCTATTACGGTCCCCATGAACATTTATTGCGTTCAACGCCGGGGGTTGCGGCTAAGGCATGGTATGGTTGTCAGGCTGGTCGTTTTACCTTGGGAATTGAGTCAGATGGTAAAATCAAAGGTTGCCCCTCTTTGCCGACCGCTCCATACGTTGGAGGAAACGTCCGCGATGTAACGATTGAAGATTTATGGAATAACGATCAGAGACTACGATTTGTGCGCGATCGTGACACCAGCGAACTATCTGGTTTTTGTAAGACCTGTTACTATGCTGATGTATGTCGTGCTGGTTGCTCCTTTACTACCCATTGCTTCTTTGGCACCCGTGGTAACAATCCTTTTTGCTATCATCGGGTCAGTAAATTGGCGGAAAAGAATCTGCGAGAACGGGTTGTACAAGTAGAAGGGGCCGCAGGTTTGCCCTATGATTTTGGTCGATTTGAGATGGTGGAGGAGTCGTTGAACAGTGAGGAACAGACATGAACGATGGACATTTGCATACGCCAACCGGCAGGATGTCCGTACATCGACCCCAAGACTATTGGTATGTGGCTTGTTTATCGTCTGAGTTGAAATCGAAACCCAAGTCGATACGTTTGTGGGGTTCGGCGATCGTGTTGTTTCGAGACCAAAACGGAACCCCCAAAGCCCTGCTGGATCGCTGTTCGCATCGCAATGTACCGTTGTCCAAAGGGAAATGTGTTGAGGGCCACCTCCAATGTCCTTATCACGGATGGGAATTCGATGGAGAGGGGCAGTGTGTCAAAATTCCAGCGCTCGAAGGCGAATCCAAGCAGGATAAGCGCAAGGTTCCTTCATTTGCAACTTGTGAACAACAAGGACACATTTGGATTTTTGCCAAAGCCAACACCGAACCCAATCATCAACCTTTTTCGTTCCCACATTACCAAGACTCTGCCTACAGTCACATTCCATTTCAAGCCACTTTTCAAGGGACGATGCACGCCAACTTGGAAAATATTTTGGATGTTCCCCATACGGCATTTTTACACAAGGGACTGTTTCGGGGTGTGGAACGCAACCTCATTCAAACTGAAATCCGGCGATTTGCTGATCGTGCAGAATGTCAATATTTTGGAGAACCGCGTCCAGAAGGTTTGTTGGGGAAACTTTTGGCACCAAACGGTGGGGCGATTGAGCATTTTGACCGCTTTATTTTACCCAGTATTGCTCAGGTTGAATACCGACTGGAAGATCGCAATATCGTTGTCAGTAACTGTTTAACCCCGATTTCGGATACCGAAGTCAAAATGTATACCGTTGTCGCTGTAAAAGTACGGGTTTGGACGTGGTTGCTAAAGCCATTGGTGTTGCCCTTTGCCTTGCGGGTGGTCAAACAAGATCAAGAGATGCTGGATACCCAATTGGCTTGCATTGAGGATTTTGGTGGAGAGGCTTTCAATTACACCGAAGTAGATGTGCTTGGCAGCAGCATTTCCAGATTGTTGAAACGGGCGAGTCAAGAAGCCATACCAGTATCTCCCATACCGACTGAACAAGTAGCCGAATCTGTATTGCGAGGACAACTGTGGGCATAGAAGACAACAACCGTTCAACGGATGAGTTGAAAGCACAAATAGCGGTGTGGACCACATTACGCACTCGTGGTGAGATCAAGCGAGCGGGGAAGGAATTGGATCGCAATGCGAGCATGAAAGAGGCTTTGATATCCTATTTGGCTGGTGAGGGTTGGGCGGTTTCAAGCGCTGAAGCCGGTAAAAAATTAATTCGCAGGTTGTTGGATCGAGAGGCCAATGCACAAGTCCGCAAGAACCCCATCCATCTCAATGAAAGTTTTCTGTGTATCTTTTGTGGGCAGCAGATCGATTTGCCAAAAGAGGGGATACGGGATCATTGTCCACTGTGTTTACGCGGTCGTCATGTCGATATCGTTCCCGGAGATCGGGCGGCAGATTGTCGAGGGTGTCTCCAGCCAACACGTTTTGAATTGGTCGGAGGTACGGTTTGGATTGAGTATGCTTGTACCACTTGTCCACATATCTATCGAGTCCGCGCGCATCCCGAAGATCAGATTCCTCATTCGCTGTCGGTTGTCGATTTGCCAAAGTCCGTATGAGCAAGCGCATTGAACATCGATTTTTGCAGGCGGTGAAATGTCATCAGCCGTGGTTGCCAAACCAACCTTTGACCGTAGCGGTTTCTGGTGGGGTCGATTCAATAGTTCTACTGGACTTGTTGGTGAAAACGCAACGTTCACACCAAGCCCGGTTGCAGGTCGTCACTTTTGATCATGGTTTAAGAGAGGCTTCCCAGCAAGAAGTGGTGATGGTCAAGGAAGTCTGTCAATCATATGGCATTCCTTGTATGATTCATCAATTGCACTTAGAAAAGGGACCCCAATTGCAAGAGCGCGCTCGAATGGCAAGACGAGAGGTTTTGTTGGACTGTGATGGATGGTTGGCTACTGCCCATCACGCATCTGATCAAGCAGAAACGATCCTTTTTCGTATGTTGCGGGGAAGTGGTTTGGATGGTTTGCAAGGCATGCACTATAAACAAGGACGATGGGTAAAACCTTTGCTGGGATTTTTCAAACCAGAGATATATCAGTACGCCAAAGATAGAGGCTTGCAATGGGTTGAAGATCCTTCAAATAGCCATTCGACCAGGGGGACAATCCGAGAGTTGTGGTCTACACTTGCCAGTATTCACCCCAATCCCCAAAAGGCAATGAGCAGTGTTGGGCACTTACTACAGCGAGATGCCGACTGTCTACAAGAATTAACCGATCAACAGTATTCAACTGTCATCCAAAATGAACACTTGAATGTGCAACGCTGGAAACAATGTCACCTTGCGATACGGTCTCGAATACTACGGCAGTGGTTGTGGACACAAGGAGTTTCTCCCAAGTTGCAACAGATAGAGGACTTGTTGGTTTGGGAGCCACAACGAAACGGTCAGCGCTATACACTGACCTCTAGCATATCAATTCGGCAGTTGGATGGTCTATGGTCTCTTTGCTGAGTTGTTTGGTATCCCTTGCTTTGGGGCATCCGTTTGAGTCACAGTTCGTGGGACACAAAAGTGAAATTCAGACCTCCACCGATCGGCTGGTGCTCAGGTTGGAAGTAGAAGTCCCCTTGCCATTGGTGGAACGGTCTTTTCAAGAGTCGAAGCAGACCGATAAAAAGCAGTGGTTGTCAGATTGGATGCTGGAGATGCAGTCCGATATGGCCGAAAATGTATGGTTGGAACTCAACCAAGAACGGCTCACAACGTGGAGTGGGGTTGAACACCAACAGCCCATGTGGAGAGAGTCCTCGAAGTTTCTTGTTTTTTCGACAACCTTTACCCAACCCTTGTCTGCAAATGTCGAACAGATTCTCGTACTCGATCAGGTACTGATTGGCGAACCCAGTGTCTTTTGGCGAGAGGTAACCCTATCGAGGTCTGTGCAAGTGTTGGATACCGATCAAATTGTTTTCACTGACAAAGGAACCTATACCACCCATTTGCAACGTTGGGAGATGGAGGAGCAACGTCGTGAATTTCGAATGGTGGTCGATATGAATGATATTTGGCAACACTGTGATACTTGGTGGGATGTATACATTCTCGGAGAGGATAGGGTTCAAGGATTAAAGCAAACTGTTGTCCCCGTTGATACTTGGCGAGAGTGGAAGACTGGTAAAACACCGTTGTGGCTAGGGTTGATGGTTTTGGTTGGAACATGGTTTCTCGGTCGTCGGATGTCGTCAAAGCACCGTTGGTATTTGGTGATCATCTCTATCTTGATGAGCGGGCTCTTGTTGCCTGTTCCATACCGATTTGGGATATTGATTCTCTGTGGCGTAGGCTCTTTGGTTCCTCGATTGCGTTTGTTGTGCGGTGGATTGGCTGGCTGTGTGATCCTTTATCCAAGTTGGGTGTTGGGATTGGTAATGGGTTATTTTTTACTATTTCGGTCAAAAAATGGTAATTTAAATTAAGGTATATGAAAAATACCTGAAATTATTGACAATAAAAATCAAATTGTGTATATCAATTTATATGTATGACATAAACATTGAAAGACTGTACTAAAAGTCTGTTCAATTATAGGTCATCTTTGATACAATAACGCATTACAATTGATCAGTATTTAAGGAGGATATAAATGAGTGATTTGACGAAACGTCAACGCGAAGTGTTGGATTGTATTATTCGGGGTGTGGTTGACAATGGAATGCCACCAACTTATCGTGAGATTGGATTGGATTTGGAAATCAAGTCAACCAATGGTGTTTCGGAACATGTGAATATGTTAATTCGCAAAGGCTACATCGAACGACCGGTATCAAATACCAAAGGTAAAGATGGCAAACCCAAAAGAGGTCGCGGTTTGGCTCGTGGTTTGGTTCTCACCAATAAAGCAGAAGCCTTGTTGGAAAGGGATGTTGTTTCGGTGCCTATTTTAGGTAATGTTGCGGCAGGTCAACCCATTCTTGCCGAAGAACATGCCGATGAGTTTTTGAAGTTTGATCAATCGATCACTGGTGGTCATCGTCATGTGTTTGCCTTGCGTGTTAAAGGTGAATCGATGATCAACGAGGGGATTCTCGATGGGGATATCGTATTGGTTCGCAAGCAAGAAACCGCACGTGATGGCGATATCGTGGTGGCAATCATCGATGGAGAGGCTACAGTCAAAACATTTTTCCGTGAGCGCAATCGCATTCGTTTACAACCAGCGAACGATACTATGCGACCAATTTATGTGGGTTCTGAATCTGAAGCCGGTATTTCTGGTAAAGTGATTGGATCATTCCGACAATACAGATAATCAACTAATCAATGATGCAATCATTCAACCGAGGTGGGTAATCACGATTGAGCATCATCACAGACTGTATTTTGGAACGATAAGCCAGTGTCCCTTGAGGTGTGGTTTATCTTTCAATGTTTTAGGTCAGTAAAACGCTCTCGATAGCCAAAAAAAGGTTGATACGTTACACTTTGGGTAAAGATATACTTGTAGGTAGTTGAATCAACAAAGGTGAATGGTGTGGCGCGTCGGAATCCCCAAAGCAATTGGATGAATTACAATCATCTGTACTACTTTTGGTTGGTGGCCAAAGAAGGTGGGATTACGCAAGCAGCTGAAACGCTACACATCTCTCCTTCCAGTATTAGCACCCAAATCTCCACCCTAGAGAAAAACGCTGGGCACCAATTGTTTAAACGGGTTCATCGACAAATGGTCTTGACCGAGATGGGGTGGAAGGCGTATCACATTGCCAACGAGATATTTAGTTTGGGCCAAAAGTTGGAAACGATGCTGGACGATGATCATGGTGAGATGCGGTTGGTTGTCGGCGTAGCGATGGTGGTACCAAAATTAGTGGTGTTGCACGTCTTACCCATGAATGAATTGGCTAGTATGGATGTTCGGATGATGTATGTGGAAGATCGTCCAGATACCTTGATTGCCGATCTGGCTCTTGGAAAAATTGATTTGGTGTTGTCGGATACACCCGCACCCGTGTCTTCTAGGATTCAAACCTTCTCCCATGTTTTGGGAGAGAGTGGTATCAGTCTCTTTGCTTCCACGGAATTGTTGGAAAAGTCAAAGTCACGAGAAGGTTTACCAATAATTGAATATTTACAAACCCTTCCAATGCTTTTGCCGACTACCGAAGCCACTTTGCGGCAGAAATTTGATGTTTATTGTAGTCAACAAGACATTGAGCCGATTGTGGTAGCGGAGTTTCAAGACTCTGCACAAGTCAAAGTGTATGCCCAACACCATTGGGGCGCATTTTTAGCACCAACCTGTATTGCTTCGGATATTTGTGAACGCTATAATCTGTTGAAACTGGGTGAAGTTCCATTTTCTGAGACTTTTTATGCCATCACCACCGAACGAAAAATTAAAGATACTGTGTTGGCGCAAATGGTTGCCCAGTCTCAAGCATGGTTTGCCCAAACACCATTTGTCAAGCCCTTAAGCAAATGATGATTGGGTTTGTAGAACTTTTATGAAAGTGCAACCACTCACCTTGGACAATGCTCCGTTATCTGTTCGCCAGTACTTTTCTTCGTCTACCGGTCCGTTGGTCGGAACTTTGGCGCAGGTACCTGAACTATTACAGGTTGCGATGCCTTTCATTGCCCAATCGTTTGGTGCGTCTGCTTTGTCAATGCGTCACAAGGAAATGATCATTTTGTTGGTCAGTGTCCTTCAAGGCTGTCGTTACTGTACCCAAACGCACACGGTTGTCGCTTTTAATGAAGGGTTGAGTACAACCGAGTTAGCATCCATACGCACTGGACAACCCCAAGGCTTTGCGCCAAAGGAACAGGCCTTGGTGGATTTTGTTATAGTGATGGGCGCTGGGATACTTGATAAACAAAAGGTAGATCAAGTGATGACGCTGCTTACGGAGCATTGGCTTGATTTTGAGGTGGTGGAGATTTCGATGTTGATTGGTACGGTTATCATGCTCAATCGTTATTGCATTGCCTTAGACTTGCCGACATCTGAAACTCATCTGCAGTGGTTAGAAAACGAGGGATGGCTGTGAGTTTGCAACAGGAACTGGCAACCGTCATCGCTGATGGCCAATCTTCTGGTCGATTGTGGTTGTACTCCAATTACCATTGTAATCTGGCCTGTCGATATTGTTTGACTTCATCGAGTCCTAGCAGTCCGGTGCGAGAATTATTACCCAAACAAATGCTGGAAGCCGTACAGCAGGCGAAGATACTTGGCTTTCAATCCGTTGGTATTACCGGAGGAGAACCATTTTTGTTATCATCGATGCCAGCCCTTTTGGTGGAGATAGCCAAGATTCTACCGGTTATTGTGTTGAGCAATGGAACCTTGCTGGGGCGCCCAAAAATTCGCGAGCAATTGCTACATAGTCGTGGTTTACCATTGCAAATCCAGGTGTCGGTTGATGACCCAGATCCAACCGTGCATGATGCCAATCGTGGTGTGGGTAGTTTTGCTCGAGCGATTGCTGGGATTCCTTGGTTGATTGAGCAGGGCATTTCAGTACGTATTTCCAGTACCCGACATTTTGAAACACTTCAAGAACAACGAGTGCATGAACAAAACATGCAACACTGGATGAGCGAATTGGGTATGAACAGCGATGAGCACGTTGGACGAACAATGGTACAACGTGGTCAGGCAGTCGAAGCAGGGCTTGGCGTATCGGTTGAAACGGATGTGTTACCAGCAGATCTAACCTTGACCAGAATGGGGGCCTTTTATTCTCCCTTCGCTCCAACATTTATTGGGGATCGATTGCAAACGGATATGCTGTTGAGTAGAACCATTCTACCCTTGCAAATTCCCTTACGACAATTCTTAAACGTTATTGGTCAGGCGCAACCAAGCGATAAGTCTGCAGACCGATCGGGATTTGTCTGAGTCTAGTTTGGGTGCCGGGTGCACTGTTTGTGTAGAGTTTCGTTAAGATTTTCCGCCATCAATCACTGTCAGTACAGGGTTTGATGGGTGAAAGGTGGGTAACTCAAACTCGTGTCCTTGATGATAAGACGCCTGACTGGCAGCCAATCGTTCTTGTTGGGCATCTTCTTTGGAAAAACCCCGTGCGCGGGCAAAACCAATCTCGATGGCATCGTGGAACGCTCTGGTTTGACCCAAGGGAACGGTGTTGACCAGATGAATGACAATCCCTGCCAGTGCCAAAATGGCATCGTCATCATTTTCATCAAAGGTGGATTCAAACTGGCTCCAAGCGAGTGACAGTGCTTCGGTGAGAGACATCTCTTTGGGGCGAATTGCCTCTGCATGAGCAGCGATCATCTTTTGGGTGTAGATCCAAGTTTGAGTAAAGGCAATATCGTTGAGTGTGTTGGCAAAAGTATCCATTTCTTCGAGTAGTTGTGGAAAGTCATATTGCCAGTTGCACATGATAAAGTCACCTTTGAAGATTGAGTAGTTGCTGATTTACATATCGGATAGAGAATATCTTGGCAAGGGTAGGAGATGGTTTTTAAGGCTGTCAAGAGGTGTGAATTTTTCACTTTTCTTCTATCCAAGACCAAGTTTCTCGATAGGGATGTAGCCAGCCAATCATCTGTAAACCACAGTACATAGCTTCGTCAAGAGGGATCGTATCCGTCAAACTGAACGGCGGTAACCATTGGTATGCTGGTTGTGGGGTGTAGATTTGGGGTTGTTGGATACGCCAAGATCGAGAGTGTACTGATTGCTCCAAGAACACTTGGGCGTAGGGACGCAGTAAGTGCTCGGTTTCAGAATGAGATGGTGGAGGATTGTAGGTAGTGGTTAAATTGTCTTGAAAAGGTTCCCAATGAGCAAGAGTGTTGATGGTGCTTTTATGAGATGTATACCAATTGGACCAAGTGGTTGAGTATTGAAGTCGACTAGATTGGCGAGATACAGTGGTACCATTGGTATATCCAGAGGGACTACATCGTCCGCGCATTTTTTTGGGGATTCGAGGGAGGGTCTTTTCTGGAGAGGTGGCTGTGTGAAATCGAAACAGTTGGTTGGCTTTGGTCGACCAGCCAATTACAGAAAAGTAGGATGCTTCAGCAAAGTGATGAATCCATATGGAGACCCGTTGACTTGGTTTAAACAGGGCTGTTTCTTTCCAATCGTTGAGTGGTTGTTGATATTGGTTGGTGCACCAGTTGGGGATGTCACTGTGTAGACGATGATAGATCTGATGTACTTGACAACTGAGATTTGTCCTTTCGCGTTTGTATTCTTCCCACCCCACAGGCCAAGTGATCAAAACAATTAGTAGACCCAACGGATTAGCAAACTTGGGAAGGGGGATTTGTAACCATGGTTGCATCCACAAGGGAATTAACAAAAGACCAAGCGTTCCAGTGATTGTCATGCCAAATAATAGTGCCCACAGTGCAAAGCCTGTACACAATACAAAGCCTAGTAGAGCAAAGGTTTGAAAGACAATCATCAGAGGGTGGGACATAACTTTTTGTGGATTGTTGAATAACAAGGTGTCAAAAGAGATGACACGTGCTAGCATTGAGTATCCATTTTAACCCCTTTTGGATAGGAGATATCCCATGCGAACACTTTCACTTTTCTTACTCGGGTCATTGACTTTCACTGCTTGTGGTGAAAAAGACACCGAAGAAACCACCGAAGATACAGCGACCACTGAAGATACAGCAACAGTTGAAGACACTGGTGAAGTGGTGGATACAGCAGATACTGAAGAAACCGACACTGAAGAAACCGACACTGAAGAAACCGACACTGAAGAAACCGACACTGAAGAAACAGATACGGACACCGATACAGATACGGACACCGATACAGATACGGACACCGATACAGACACACAAGAACCGGATCCCTTGGATGTCGACGATGATGGCGATGGATACACAGAAAATGAAGGCGATTGTGATGACGATCCTGCCAATGGACATGTCTATGACCCCAATGCTGCAGACGATGAAAATGATGGCTTGGATCAAAATTGTGATGGGACTGCTGATGAGGGATACACCAGTTCTTCAGCCGCAGTAGACATGCTCCTTCCTGGCGATTTGGTGATCACCGAAATCATGCAGAATCCCTTCAATGTACCAGATGCCGAAGGAGAGTGGTTTGAGGTCTATAACGCCACCAATGCTGATATCGATTTGCAGGGCTTGATGGTGACCGATGAGGCAGGGATGAACCAAGATAGTTTCACTGTTTCCAGTTCCTTGATGATTCCCGCCAATGGATATGTGGTGCTGGGTAACAATGCTGATACCGCCACCAATGGTGGGGTCACTGTTGACTATCAATATACCGACATGAACTTGAGCAATGGTGCTGATGAATTGATGCTCCACAATGCCACCGACATCTTGGATGAAGTGAGTTGGGACGGTGGATCTGTCTTTCCAGATCCAGAAGGGGCTTCGATGAACTTGGACCCATCTGCGATGAATGCAGCCGACAATGATGATGGAAGCAATTGGTGTGATGCGGTATCTTCATTTGGTGTAGACTTGGGCACTCCTGGTGCTACCAATGATACCTGTCCAACGCAACCTGCTGGATTGTCATTTGCGACTGATGTAGCTCCCTTGCTCAGTCAGTACGGATGTTCAGGATGTCACGGCTATCTCGGTTCATACAGTACAGTGATGGGATACTCTCCCAACCAAGCCTCAATCCCATTGGTAACCGCTGGTGACGCAACACAATCGTACTTGTACCATAAGATTGCTGGTACCCAGGGTACAGTTGGTGGGTCAGGTGATCAAATGCCCAAGAACGGTACACCGATGACGGCTTCTGAAATGGCAACCATCGAGCAATGGATCAATGACGGCGCTTTACAATAAGCATCTGTAAATAAAGGCATTGAAAGTCTTCAGTGTCTTTCTAGATACAAAAGGCATCGAATTTCGGTGCCTTTTCTTGTTTGATTGATAGCCTCATAATGTCCAAGCACTATCTCTAGAACCAGTACCTTGGTTATATGCAAAATTTAGAGAGCCTGCAATAGTCTTCGAACAGGCAGACAAATAAACAACAAACGGTCATCACACCGACGATAGATTTTTCGATTGTGTGTACTGTCAACATCATCAAATCTGTCAATCAACTTCAATTGTAGATGACCAACGCTACTCTCACATAGGCTTCAAACAGAACACCCAGTCACAAATTATTATTACACCGATGACGATGTATTCTTCGATTGACTTAGTGTTGTTTTGTGTACGATCGTACACTTCATCGAACCTCACTTTGGCACTCTGTGAATCCAACGCCATCGATCACGTGGAGTCTATACCGACAAAGGCACAGAGCCAGATAGCCAACGCCATCATCAACAAACCTACAAAGACAAAATAGCACCCAAATTACCCAAACAGTCTACATCAACGAGCCAACCCCTCCGAAGGAAGAAGCCAACGCCATCATCAACCAACCCACAAAAACAAACTAGCACCCAAATTACCCCAAAAGTCCACAACACCCCATATGTCGTACCGTTTAAACAAAACGACCGTAATTTCAAAGTGGAGAGTGGATGTCGAATTCACAACCTGTCAACAGGATATCAAAGTGAGGTATACTCTAGTGTATCCGAACTTTTATAAACGTTGACAGGTTGTGAATTCGACACCGCAAGTCCACTTTTAGTCACCATTCTTGTCGGATAGTATAAGTAAAATGATCGTTGCCAATTTGGACTTTGTCACCGGCTTTGAGCAATTGGCGATCGATATTTGTACCGTTCACTTTGACTGGGCAAAACCAGGATGTTTTTTGTAGGACATGTGCTTTATCTGCCCAAACGATTTCCGCAACCACGCCAAATACCCACCAGTGGTTGATCGAAATAACGGCATTTTTACCAAAGGTGAGCGGATTTTCTTCCGGATAGAAAAAACGACCGTCCTTGGTGGTGATACACCCGTGGTAGAGCAAACTAGATTTGCGCGCCAACAGATTTTTGTCGCGGCTAGACATCGCAAATGTTGAATCATCATTTGATTCGATGATT
>CAKZLX010000398.1 GCA_937127265.1 uncultured Pseudomonadota bacterium | reverse complement strand
TGGCGCTTAGTGTTGGTAATGTATTGCAAAAGGACGATTTGCCAGATGTGATTTGGGAAACTGGCATTCAAATAGCGGTAGAAGAAGGTCATTTGCCTGAAGAAGGATTGGATTTGGATGCCTTGCTGGCACAGGTTGAACGAAAATGGTTGGTGGCAGCACTGGAGGCTACCGATGGTAAAAAGATGCAAGCTGCCGAAAAATTACAGATGACATTTCGTTCATTTCGCTATCGTTTGGTGAAACACAATTTAGAGTGATGAAACCGACTGACATTTTCTGTCACTGAAAAACCGACAAATTTTGCAGTGTGGTCAGATTAACAAAATTGAAAAAGCCAAAACTTTTTTTGAAAAAGTATGGACAACTTTTGTATAAATAGAATAGTGGATACAAACTTCCCCTACTAAACATCAATATCAATGGAGATAAATCATGTTGAATCGTAAAGGTTTCACGTTGGTTGAGTTGATGATCGTTGTTGCGATTATCGGAATCTTGGCCGCCATCGCAATCCCGAACTTCGTCTCAATGCAATACAAGTCAAAGCGTTCTGAAGTTCCTACTAACTTGAAAGCCATCAAAACTGCTGAAATTGCTTATGAAAGTAACTTCGACGTTTTCGTAACGGCTGCAGCTTATCCTTCTTCACCAACCAAGACTGTTCAAACTTGGGTGAAAGGTTCTTCCGGTGGTTTCGCTACTTTGGGTTGGAATCCAGACGGTGCTGTTCGTGGCTCTTACTCTGTTGCCACTACTTCAACAGACTTCACAGCGACTGGTACATCTGATGTAGACGGTGATGGTACAAACGCTACTTATACTGCAACCAAGTCTAACAACCCGAATGCACCTACCACTGGTCCAGACGTATACTAATCCAACGTATACAAAGTTAGTCAGTACTTTCGTACTAAAAGCAAAATGGATGTGACTTTCTAACCGCATCCACAATACTAAACGCCTCGCTTGTTATCAGTGGGGCGTTTGTTATTTTTTCTTGGGGTTTCTGTGGCGAAATGGGTTTGGATCGTTTTGGTTGTACAACCACTCTTGTATTGGCAAGGGTTGTGGGGTGATTTTGTTTTTGACGATCGTTTTTTAATTGTGGAAACGATGAATGACCTGTCGCTGTCGAATATTTGGTTTGGGGGACTATGGGGAGAGAGTGAGAATCAAGCCAATTTTTACCGTCCGTTGTTCTCCATGACGATTTGGCTGGATCAACAATTGTTTGGTCTTAATCCTTTCGGATACCATATTCATTCTTTGTTGTGGCATGGTTTGAACATTGTGTTGTTTGCAGGTTGGGTGGCAAAGTTTCTATCGCCTTCTGAACAAAAGGTGGCTGTGTGTATTTTTGCCTGTCATCCGATGATGTCGGAACTGGTTTTTTGGATTGCCGCCCGAAATGATACGATGGCGCTCACCGCTGTGTTGGCATTTCTAGGTGTTTTTTGGGAAGGGGGGACATCTCGATCTGGAAGAAACTTTTCTTGGCCTGATAGACTTTTATGCCTGTTGTTTCTTTTGGTGGGACTACTTTCTAAAGAGAGCACACTAATTTTGGTGGTGCCTGTTTTGTATTTTGCCCCACGACACAAAGACACTTGGTTAATTGGATCCTTTTTTGGTGTGGTTGCGATGGTGTTTGGTTGGCGATTGTATTTGGGTATTGCCACACCGTCTCTTGAACAGGCCAATATTCGTTTGTTTCAAGAACACCTTGTGGCTATTTTCTTGGATGGATACGGACGATTGTTTTTTCCGTGGAGATTGTCACCTTCTATGCCGATGGAATGGCTATCACTGTCTTGGTGGCAACAGATATTTGGTGTGCTGACACTGGTCTTGGCGATGGTTGCTGGTCGTCGAATCCAAGATGATTTTATGTGGTCTGTGTGGATGTTGGTTGGTGTGGGATTGGCGATTCCAGCGATGGTTTATACAGGTAATTTTGGTGATCGGTATTGGTCTTTGGCATTGGTTGGTTGGGCAGTCATTGTGGCTCGTTGTACGCCGTTGCGGTTTGCTTGGGTACCACTTCCCTTTTGGTGTGTGATGATTTTCTTACGGGGGGGAGCGTGGACATCTGATGAAAATTTCTGGTCACAAGAGGTATCGCAATATAAGACACCATACTCTCAGGTATCGTTGGCAATCATTCAATACAATCAAGGCGATCTAGAATCGGCCATGCACAACTTTTACCAAGGCTTTGCTACGGAGCCACCCCACATTGATGGTTGTGTTCCTTTTGTATCCTCAGTCTTGTCTGTCCAAGGGAAGATATCGGCGCTCGAGGCTAGTGATTGGGCTATTGAGAGGGGCTGTCCCGTTGATGGCACGATGATCGGTTTACGAGCGGTTATTCTTGCTGGGTTGGGACGTTGGGATGAGGTCGAAGAGATTGTTGCTGGCGATTGGATAGATTCTTCTAGAAGGTTGGATGTGGTGCGGATGGTGTGGTGGGCGAAATCCGAGAACTGGTTGGCATTTTGCAACGCGCTTGAAACCGATACTTGGCAAAACAAGGAGAATCTGTATCGACAGTTAAAGATATTGTCACCACTCCAATTTGAGAATACAGATTGGATAGTGGAACAGTGTACAGGGAGAAGGTCGCCATGAGATCATCAGCCTCTACATCGTGGTATTCAGTGTTGGCAATATTACTTGGTTTGCCATTGATTCACCTTGCTCATCAGGCAGCCGATCAGCAACGCTTTAAAGAAGATCAGACCGAAGTGCGTTTTTTCTTACCCAATCCAGCGGTGACCAAAGCCCTTGCAATGGGACAGCCAACCATGGTCTCGGATTTTTTTTGGATACGAACGGTCCTCATTTTTGCTGATTTTGCTTGGGATTGTAAAGAACAACAAGCCCAGTGGCTAGTCAGTATGATCGGAACAATGGCAGAACTGGATCCATCGTGGCGAACACTCTACATGTATGGTGGGAATATGTTGGGTGTATGTGACAAGATTGAGGAAGCCGACACCATTTTTAAATTGGGTCATGAAAATCTACCAGAGGAGTATTATTTTCCCTTTTCTTTGGCCATGAATGCTTATCAAGAACACAAAGACTATGAATCAGCCGAACGTTGGATGCGCATTGCTGTCAGTAAAGAAGGAGCACCCACTTGGTATCGTGCGGCGATGGCTGGTGTACTCGATCAAAAGGGGCAACGTGAGGCTTCCATCCGCTATCTTCAAGAGGAACTCGCCAAAGAATTAACACCATCTGTCCGAGATATAACTGAAGAGAGATTGCGTTTGTTGCAACATGAGTCTTACACCGAGCTACTGCAAGCCAGAAAAGAACAATGGGAGCAGCAATCTGGAAAACAGATGGTGGATGTGCGCACATTGGAGATTGAGTTTGCCGACCCTTGGGGGCAAGGATGGGTCATTTCTCCCGATGGATTTATTCGTTCACTTGAAATTGAGCGACGAGAAGCCCGTAAATCACAGAATGCAGAACGTCGTTCTTTGAAGTGAAAGTTGTTTTGATGAAATATTTTTCACCTCATATCTGGAAGTTGCCGTTCGTTGTACCGAAAAAAATAGAAGGAAACAAGGTTTTATTGGCGCTGGGATCTAGTTTGGGCAATCGCCAAGCCAATCTCCAAAGAGGCATCCAATATTTGATGCAGGATCCCGCATCGGAAGTCGTAGAATTATCGTCTGTTTGGCAAACAATGCCAATTGGTGCGGCAAAGAATTCATTTTTCAACATGTGTTTGATTCTCAATACGGTTCGTTCTCCTGCATCATTATTGCAACATTTGATGGAGATAGAGAGGCGTTGTGATCGTTTACGAGGGGTTCATTGGATGGATCGAACCTTGGATTTGGATATTTTGCTGTATGAGAATGAGCTGATTAAAACCCCTTCCTTGCAAATCCCACATCCCCGAATGTTAGAACGTGATTTTGTGATGTTACCTTCTGTTGAGGTGGCGTCAGACTGGCCGTTGCCAAACTGTGGTCTATCGTTGAGCAAAGCCAACCGTCACTCTACACTTGGAATGTGGAAAGTAGGACGATTTGTGATTGCAAAAAAAGTCTCAATCCAATACCAATCGAAAACAACTATTGTCAGGAGTCGTCATGAAAATATTTTTGGATACCGCCAACATCGAAGAAATTCGTCAAGCCCATGCTTGGGGTGTAATTGACGGAGTTACCACCAATCCATCGTTGATTGCCAAGAACGGCAAGGACTTTATTCAAACCATCTATGAAATTGCCGAACTCGTACAAGGACCTGTTTCTGCAGAAACCATCGCCCAAGATACAGAAGGAATGGTGAGAGAAGGACGATTGCTGGCCCAAATCCATCCGCATATTGTGGTGAAGATTCCGTTGACCCCAGCAGGGATCGCTGCCACCAAGCAACTGAGTTCGGAAGGGATCAAGACCAATGTGACTTTATGCTTCCAATCCAACCAAGCCTTATTGGCTGCCAAGGCGGGTGCGACCTACATTTCACCATTTTTGGGGAGATTAGACGATATTTCACAACAAGGTGTCGGTTTGATCGAAGAAATTGTGCACATCTACGAGAACTATGATTTTGAAACCCAAGTGTTGGCCGCTAGTATTCGCCATCCCAAACACATGGTCGATGTTGCTTTGGCTGGGGCAGATGTAGCCACGTTACCATTTGGTGTTTTGGAAAAAATGTTCAAGCATCCACTGACAGATGCTGGAAACGCTAAGTTCTTAAAAGACTGGGAAACGGTGCCGAATAATAATATTGAAGAAGCTGTACGCGATTGGTTGGCGAAACAGTAGTGAGAATGTTCTGACCGAACTGATTTTACCTAAAAAATGTTGCATTCACATCACAATCCAATAATGAATGAGTATTCACTTTATGCATTTTGGGTTGTATGTCAAAGAAAGAAGATCGTCGAGCAGAAATTATCGAAGCCTCCATCAGGGCATTCGCGCGACATGGGTATCACAATACCACCATTCAGAACATTGTCGATTTGGCCAATTTCAAGTCTCCGGGCACTATCTTTCGGTATTTTCCCAAAGAGAAAGCAAAGGGCAGTGATCACGGTATAAAAGACGATATTTTACGTAGTATCTTTGTTGAAGAGATCACCAAACTGACTCAATCGGTACGCAGTAAAGTACAACAGCAAACCGATCCTGTTTTACAAATCAAGGCTTTTATCGATCATCACTTTGAGCATCTTCAACAACAGCAGGATTTAGCCAAGGTTCTCCAGATTGAGTTGCGTCAGTCGCATCATTTTTTGCAAGACTACGATCACAAAAAGTTGCAAGAGTACTTGGAAGTTTTGGACTATGCGATTGAGGCTGGGCAACGGCAAGGTGTGCTCAGTTCACAGGTACCGATTAAAGTCATTCGGTGGGCGATGTTTGGTGCAATCGATGAAATATCAACCAATTGGGTGTTGACAGAAGGTAAGTGGCCCGCAGATCTGCATGCGATATCCGAGCACATCATGATGATGTTCATTACCGGATTACGAAAGGGGTAAACTCGTCACTTGATACAGTTCCGTTACAACATAATGTAAGAGGTGCTCGTCAAGCTCATGACAAGATTTGTGAAGAGGTAGAATTGTTGAGCGAAGTGGGATACTAAAAGACAAATCTGCACTATCACTTTTTGAAGTGTATTTTTACATTGTTTTATTCAAAGTTTTTCTATTCAAGATTTTTCTACATGAGGAGTTGTTGTGAAAGTTGGTATTTGTATTAAACCGGTACCCAATTCGGATGCCCGTATTTCAGTGGCGTCGTCTGGAAAAGGGGTTGACACGAGTGTGTATTCGAAACTGATGCTCAATACGTATGATGAATGTGCGATTGAAGCAGGCGTTGAACTAAAAGACAAAGGGATTGCGGATGAGGTGATCGTCTTTTCTGTTGGGCCGATTGACAAAGGCACCAAAGGACAAATTGTCAATGCTTTGGCTAAGGGAGCAGATCGCGCTGTACTTGTTGACAATGCTGATTTTACCAATGCTGATTGTTTCGGTGTTGCCAATGTTTTGGCTGCGCTTGCCAAAAAAGAAGGTGTGGAAGTCTTGTTGTGTGGCAAGCAATCGATGGATGGAGACAACGCACAAATACCCTCTATGCTTGGAGAATTGTTGGATTGGGCTTCGGTCACGGTCATTTCTCACTTGGAGGCTGAAGGCAATGCTTTTACTGCGCATAAAGACTTGGGTTCAGGTTCAACTGCAGTTGTGCAAGGTGAGTTTCCAGCGGTGTTTTCTTGTGACAAAAACTTAAACAAACCACGTAAACCCAACATGAAAGCCAAGATGGCAGCCAAAAAGAAACCAGTTGATCAAGTTGCTCTGTCTGACTTGGATTTGGATATTGACCTTCAAGACCATTTGGTATCCGAAGAGAATTGGTCATTGCCACCAAAGCGCGGTGAGTGTAAATTCATCGATGCAGCAGATGTTGATTCCGCTGTCGGAGAGTTGTTGAGTCTGTTGAAAAACGAAGCCAAAGTATTGTAAGGAGAAGATCATGTCAGAAGGAATATTGGTACTTTGCGAATCCGCAAACGGAACAATTAAAAAAACAGCTTTTGAATTGTTGGGTAAAGCCACAGAACTGACTACTGCTTTTGGTGGTTCGGTCTTCGCCTTACTGGTTGGTGAAGGTGATACTGCTGCCTTGGGTACTCATGGTGCCACCAAAGTATTTCAGGTATCGGGTGACGGCAGAAATGTTGCTTTGTTGACCCGTGCTGTGCAAAAGGTAGCAGAAGATGTGTCTCCAAGTATTATTTTGGGCGGTGCATCTGCTTTGGGTCGAGATGTGTTCGCCCGATTATCGGTTCGTTTAAAGGCTGGTTTGGGTGCTGAGATCACTGAAATGCGTGTTGAGTCTGGATCCTTGGTAGCCATTCGTCCCCAATTTTCTGGAAAAGTATTTTCCCAAGTCAACATCTCTACCGAATGTAAACTGTTCACGGTCCGTCCTGGTTCCTTTGCACTCCCAGCAGCCAGTGATAATACGGCTGAGGTCGTGGCTGTGGATGTACCACTTGAGGATGCGGATAGTCGTTTGACAATCGTGGAAGTGAAGCAGTCCGAAACCGAGGAAGTTGATTTGACCGAGGCCGACCGGATTGTGTCGGGTGGTCGTTCAGTGAAAAGCAAAGAAAGTTTTGACACTTTGATTCGTCCATTGGCAAAGGCCTTGGGGGCAACAGCAGGTGCCTCGCGTGCAGCTGTTGATGCGCATTATGCTGAACACTCTGAGCAAGTAGGACAAACTGGAAAGGTGGTTAGTCCTGCCCTGTACATTGCCTGTGGTATTTCTGGCGCCATTCAGCACTTGGCTGGAATGAATACCTCTCGGGTGATTGTATCCATCAATAAGGACCCCAACGCACCAATTTTTAAACATTCTACGTATGGAATTGTTGCTGATATGTTTGATGTGGTTCCTGCTCTTACAAAAGCTTTAACTGGGGGTGAGATTCCGGTTGTCGATATGTCGAAGCCCAAAGTTGCGGAAAAAGTGGCAGACAAGAACGATAATACGAGTGATAATACGAGTAAGGTTGAGAGCAAGCCTGCCGCAGCACCAGCCAAAGAAGCGGAAGCCAAGTCTACTACTAAAATGAGCTTGAAAGAGCGGTTGGCAGCCAAAAAAGCCAGGGCTTCGAAGACTGCGCAAGCCGCTAGCGTCCCAAAATCCACAGTTGCAAAAGCCAGTACACCTAAGCCGCAGACAGTCCCCGCGTCATCGTCAAGCGTGACTACAAGTACCGCATCGGTTGGTTCGGCAGACATAGAGGCATTGCGTTCGGAAATCGCTGAACTGAGAGGGTTGGTTCAACAGTTGAGCACAGCCATTGCAGGATCGGAAAAGAGTTTGAATGCGGATTTGAAGAAGTACATTAAATCAACCGAAGACGCACTCAAAAAAGATTTTCAACGGGGAGAAAGCAACGCTCGTTCTTTCCAAGACAATGCCACAAAGAAAGTTGAAGGTGTTGAAAAATCGGTCACCAATGAAGTACGTCGTATCCGTGAAAAAACACGTGAAGCCATGGCCAATGAAGGTGCTGAAAGTCGCGCTGCGATCTTTTCTTTGAAAGGTACCGCTTCTGCGAATGTTGTATTGAACATTCTGTTGTTGGTTGTCCTCATTGGAATGTGGATGGCCCACTAGTTGTATTTTTGCCTTACAAGAAGGTATTGCGGTCTTGATGTAACCAGCGATCGCAATCTATCTTCTTATGTAACAATCCCAAAAGACATGTGAAACATGAGTGAATTGCTCATATCACATGTCTCATTTGTGATAGACTATACGAAATCGACTTTGTGTCATATTTGTAAGAAGACTCTTGAGAATAAGGTTTTGTAGTCAATGCTTATCACTGAAGAAAAAGTACTCCATGCGTTGAAGGTTCTGTCCGATCAAGATCAATTGACCTTGTTAATTCAGATTGTCGAGAAGTGGGGTGAGAAAAAGCCCAAGACGTCTCGAATGGCGCTGATGCAAGCCGAGGCTTTTTGCAAACTATGTTTATTAGAACATGCTTGGCAAAGACTGAAACTGGTCGAAGAAGGGGTAGAAAAAAAGGCTTTACAAGTTGAAATCTTGTTGCAACGAGGTTGGGTTCCCCAAGCACGCCAAAAGTTGATAGTCTTACAAACTATTGAAGGCAATCATCCAAAGTTGGAATCCTTTCATAAGCGTATTCGCCAGGGGATTACACCACCTTCACAGTCTCAGGCTCAAGAGATCATTCGTCGGGGTGACACTCAAGAGATGTTTCGTTTGGCAGAACGTTGCCTCTGTTTTGGCCAAGCACAAGTAGGTAAGAAAATTCTGATGCATCTTTTGCAAAGAGAAATACGCGAGGCGCAGGCAGAAAAACAAGATTACACCCCAAATCCATATATTCAACGTTTGCTGTGGGCGCACAAAGGAGATTTTACCTCTTCAATGAGTCTACATGTTCTCTTGAATCAAGTTCCTGCTCCAGACAACGATGAAGGACCCGTGGAATCAACGGTTGCCCTCACGGAATCTACTGTGAGTGGAATCCCGATGCCTACTTCCGACAATGCTAAATCCAAAGTGCACAGTCCGTTTGTTGGCTTGTTTCGAGGAGAAGAGGCTCCGATGACAGTTGATGAACTAACCGCCGAAGTGACCTCCGCATTTGTCTTTTCCGATCGTGCCAATGAATCGACTCAACGTATGGATAGTTTCATGGACGAAGACAATGGAACGGTAGCGATCGATGTCCTTGAAGATGCCGGAGCAGAAGACCAATACGAGGCAACAGGGGCATTCGATAAGAGTCAGTTTTACAAAGAGGCCAATGATGACGAGGTGATCGTTCTTCTTCGAGGAGATACGCATACCGCAGAGATATCTCAGACGGACGCCTTGGATATCGAAGGAAAAACTGATGCCCCAGTGACTGCTCCTGTGCAGGTTGAGGTGGTACAGAAAGTACCCCAAGTCGATCCTGAACTGGCTAAGCAAGTGCAAGAAGAAAAAAGACTGGCGGAACTAGAAGAACGAAAACGCTCTCGTCGTGCGAACACCTCTGATAAGAAAATAATTCAAGGGGCTCTATTTGCAGTGGTTGTTGTGGTTATCATGCTGTTGTTGGCTGTTTGGGGAATACGACGCGCCTCTGCTCAAAGTGCGATTCATCGTAGTACGCCAATGTTGTTGTCCGCAGATCCGGAAACGCTCAATAAGTTGCAAAGTCAGTTAGAAATCCAAGTGGAGAAACAATGGTTAAGCCAACAGATTCACACTGAACTCTTGGCCTTTGCTTCATACATGTATTGGCGAGATTTCGGTGGTGATGATGCACTGTATGAGCAAACCATTCTGATGCTTGATACTATTCCAGTCTTAAATCTAGGGTGGGTGGGTAAAAGTGTGAAGACACTTACCTTGTTGGACTTGGGAAAGGCAGATAGTGCAAAGGAAGTTTTTTCGCAGATCACCGAAACGAATCGTCAACATGATTTGGTGAAATGGGTGGACTTGGAGCTGCAATTGCATTTAAATCAAGAACCGACATGGAACCCTGAAATTATGGAGTATCCAAGGGTTTTGGTGACGGCGATTGCTGAAGATGTGATGGTACCTGACACGACCTCAGACAATGGTTGGATCCAGTTGGTGTCGTTGTATCAAGAGTTGGGTCATATGAGTGTAGATGATGCAACTGAAATATTAAGTGTTTTAGAAGAACGACAGTGGGAGTTGGGTCGTAATCAACAGGCTGAGGTGTTCTTATTGCGGTCATTGTTTCATCCGCAGCCACACAGTCCAAAAGCGAAAATGCTTCGTAAACAGGCTTATAGTATCACACCATCCAATCCAGATATTCAGTTTTGGTTGGGGTTGGATCACTTTTGGTCTAACGAACCGATTGAGGCGATGGGTTTGTGGCAAGCCTGTATGGCCGTTCGTCAAGAGTGTGCTTCAGGATATGTTTTTGTTGGCAAGGAATTGGCACTTGATGAAACCGTTGTTGCCCAGGTGTTAGACGATGCTCCGGAACATGAGTCTTGGTTGTTGTCTTATGTGAAAGGTGATCGACCGAGTATATCGTCTTCCTTTTGGAAAGGAGAACCGGTAGAGATGGAAGATATTTTTTGGTCTCAAATGGTCAATGCCCGTGCGGAATGGATCGCGGGTAAAGAGTCCAAAGATTTGATCTGGTATTTGGCATGGAAGGCCCGCAATGAATACTTGGTGGGACAGGCAAAATATGCATTTCAATGGGGACTGAACACCATCCAACACTATCCCGAGTACACACGGATGTACGTGTTGCTGGCAGAAAGTGCCGAACGACTCAACAAAGATTCCACACCCTATTGGACACAGTATGTCAGTCAAAACCCCCAAACACCTCAACTGGCCAAAGCAAAAAACGCGATTGGTCGTTAGGATCTATGTGGTGAAACAGTTGTGTGAACAAGATGCAAAGAGGGCATTCTGATTTGACTTTTTGCTGTCGATTGGGTAATTTTGAGAACTGAATTGACATTGAAAACACCATGGAGGATTAAATGTCTTTGAAAACCTTACCTACATTTATCGCATTGGCTGCATTGGCTACCGCTTGTGGCGAAAAAGAAGAAGATACTGCAGTAACCGAAGAGCCTGCATCTGAGCCTACTTCTGAGCCTTCAACTGAAGACACAACCAGTACTTACGAAATCAGCCCAGACAGTTTGTTGTTCTCATTCATGAACGGATACGCAGCAAACGATGTATCTCCAGTCATGTTTGCTGGTGCATCGGAAGCTTTCACTGGTTCTT
>CAKZLX010000397.1 GCA_937127265.1 uncultured Pseudomonadota bacterium | reverse complement strand
TATTTCTTGACAAGAGACCAAACGAAAGTGCCGCCGCCTTGTGATTCTCCATTAACTCGTTGATCTTCAAGAATTGCATAATTGTCGCAATGAGACCAGCAATAAGGTTGAGACCACCAATTACAGATGGCACCATACCAACCCGAGGCAACAATCCCACTGCTATCAATCCTGAGACTGGGGAGAAAGAAGGAAAGCCAAGGGTCATTCGACCGGATCTGATCACCATTCAACAGTTCGAAAATAACGACAACATCCAAGAGTTATTACCCGACGGGTCTTTACGTACGGTTTCTCCACCGGAACAGACCACCCGCTGGGGTATCAACATCATTGATATCAAACATACGCCTGCTGACAACATTGGTCATCGTCACTTCTCAGAAGTGCTCTTTTATGCAAGGTCTCTCTCCACACTATTAGAAGAATATAACCTCCAAGATAAATTCTTTGTCCACGCCAATGGAAATGGGATCTTAGGGCGAATTGAACTCAATCAACTGACGACCAACCTCTGGCAGAAATTGGCTTGGACCCCAAGTCCCAAAACGCCTTATGCCAATCAACACTTGTTGTATCAACCGGTCATGTGGAAAGATGTAGATAAACTGTTCCAAGACTTCGAAAAAACAGTACGCACACTGTGGCAACAAAAAGACTCTATTTTCCAGCGAGATCATCGAAAGGTACCCTTGCAAATTCAACCGGCTTGTGGGCGCTGTCCGTATGTTGATGACTGCGTAGAAAGTCTGTCTTCTTGTGCTTCGCCACCAAACCTGCGAGATGAAACCCTCGACACATCCAAGTGGGATATTCGCCTCATCCCCAACATCAAACCAGCCATCGTGCATGAACTGCATCAATATGGGATTCACACCATTGAAGAGATGGTGAATAAACTACCCAATATCAATTTCACTGAAATTAGTCCCTTGTACGCCGAAAAGGAAACCCTCTACCTCAAAGCCAAAGCGATCCACACCTTACATCCAGCGGCACCTGAAGACAAAAATCTCTTTCAATCTGCCTTATTGCCACATACTCTCAACATGGCTTTGGTGCTGAATCTGGAAACCGAACAACCTCACAACATTGTGTTTTCCTATGGCGTACAATTAACAATTTCGGCACCCATCAACAGTAGAGTCTTTGGTGCAAAAGCTCTCAATGAAGCCCATGTGGCATGGTGGAATGCTTGGGTAAACACATTAGAGACAATTGACTTTGATGACTATGACGAGGATATCTCCCAAGACGTCTTAGACAATGTCGATTTGAGTGAGGTAGAAGCACTGCTCGATCCCGAACGATTTGCCACCCATCACACCCGTTATTTTAAACCCTCTCGCAAAGCCAAAACTGATGCCGACAAATTGGCTGAAAAGGAAGCGGCAAAAGAGAAATTGCGAGGCCAATTCCAAGATCTACTCGATCAAGGACTGTTAAGAAAAATGCTGGAAGGGCTCAGTGCACTCAAACAAAATGAAACCCTCACTCGCAAAGCCAAACTGGGCTTGCGTCGCAATGATGTTGATGTCTCTTACACCTTTGCAGAAGTATCGGATAGTTTGGACATAGCATCAGAATATGCCTTATTTGAGTCCCTTGTCGAACAGTTGTACCACATCTTGAATGTCTGTCATGCAACTGAACTGTTGGTCATCGGACAAGACGACGAGGGTACTTACACCCATGATTTTGCTGGTTTTTACTGGTCACCACAACAAATGGAACACCTCCTCGATCTGGCCAGTCGACACTATACGACCATGAGCATGGCACTCTTCACGCAACACAGTGATACTCTCTATAAATTTGAGCAAGTACAGGACTTCATCAACCCCAGTGCTTCCAAAATTCGCAATTCACAGTACCACAAAAAGTTGTACGACATCCAAGCGTTTTTCAAACAAGGTTTGGCCTTCCCAGAGATCATTTCCTACAGTTGGCACGACCTCCTTACATTGTGGGACCACAAGTTTATCCCCAATCGACGCTTTTGGGCACCCTTATTTAACTTTATGGACTTTACGGTGTGGTACAACTTTCTGCATGCAACCAACAGCAAAACAAAGTTTAAACACTACACCAAAATCTGCAAACAAGTTGATATCAAACTGAACGGAATATCTACCATTCTACGAAAAGTGCACGGGCTGGCACGAAATGTGGGAATCATTCCATCGGAATCAACTGTTGTTGAAACATCCACCTTCGTCTACCACAGTTTTAGTCGAGCCAACTACAATTCGATTGCCAAACTGTGGGTTGGCTTGCATGAATTAAATGTGAGTACCGCCCAATCCGATACTGATCTTTTCCGACTCACCTGGCCCAATTTTAGTATCGCCAAACTCAAAGGCGCAAAAGTCAACGATCTGCATGTTCTAGAGTCAAATGATCAAGACAAAGCATCTGTTTTGGAATTTTTCATTCCAGAGATGTCTAGCAACGTGAAAATCTCTGAAGGTTCTAAGATTCAAATTCTCAATCTCGAACACCGAAACGCTAAGCAATTTTGGCGAATTCATCGTTTTGGTTCGGAGTTTAGTGTCACAAAAATGCGTTGGACAACCACCTACAAAGGTGATCAAACTGGATTCGTAGTCCATGGGCACATCACCAGTATCTACGACCGTGGTGAACCCAAAGCAAGCAAATACAATTGCTATCCTTTGTGGCTCACCGAAGGCAAGCCAGAGGAAGCTATCTTTGCTCGCCTAAATGACCACGAAACCCGTTATCTCTTTGGTACGTCGGCTGACTACTGGGGTCACCCCATGCGAAAATTGTTGGGACGATTCAATTTGGGACAGTCCCTCTTGGCCGAACTGGTGGCGGTTCAATCTGGGCTACGTCAAACAGACCTGCCCAACATGTTCAATTTGACAGTGGAAGCACCGGAAGTCTATTTGTACGCCCCACAACTGTTACCGCAATTACCCAAACTTAGCGATACCTCTCTAAAAACAAAGATTTACCACCCGCCGGATGCATCTCAACGACATGCCATTCAAACCACCTTGCAACACCCAATTACTTGTATTCAAGGACCACCTGGCACTGGAAAAAGTCAAACCATCGTCGCTTTGATTGATGATTTCGTCGCTCGATTTGATCGTGCACCCAAAATATTGGTCTCCACCTTTTCCTATTCAGCGCTCAATGTCTTGGTCGATAAAATCTATACCTCTTGGGAAGGAACCGAAAACAATCCCCAAAACCAATACCCCTTAGTGTCTAAAATCCCAATAATCCTCGCTG
Source organism: uncultured Pseudomonadota bacterium (assembly GCA_937127265.1). Taxonomy (GTDB): domain Bacteria; phylum Myxococcota_A; class UBA796; order UBA796; family UBA796; genus CAJWHX01. Next base: position 2,887 of record CAKZLX010000397.1, on the reverse strand, counting down.
GAAACCCCAAAAGGTTTGATCGTGTCACAACCAAAGCCGATCAATCTAAACCAATCGTCCTCAGTGGATCAGGTAAGAGTTGGAACGGACATCATTTCCCACCCGAAGGTGAAGAACCAAAGCCGATCAAGGTAACGGGTGGTTCCAAAAAACGACTCTTTGGAAATCTCTTGGATGCATTTGGTCACGATCCAGAAGGAGGATTCATTCTGTTCAGCAATGGATACCCATTGCAACATATCGGAGCGCCCTATTCTGGAAAAGCCAAAAATCCAAAGAAGTTTGATAATCTACCAGATGATTTCGGCTTTGATTTGATCATTATTGATGAAGCCTCACAAATGCCCACCAACTACATGACTTCAGTCACCCAATTGGTAAAACCGTTCAGCAGTGCCCTCAGCGTACCCCAATCGATCAATGCTGATACCTTCAACGATATCAAACTGGCTACGCCACCAGAACCCAACGATATCACCCGATTGGTGTTGGTCGGTGATCACAACCAATTGCCACCGGTCAGCCAAGTCGAACCACCTGAACACCTGCGACACTTGATTGACTCGGCATTCTATTACTATTTGGAAACCCATTTGGGAAGCACACCAGAAGCCAAAGTCACCTTAAACTGTAACTACCGCTCGCACGCTGACATTGTAACCTGTATTACAGAATTGGGACTCTACTTTGGACTACAACCCTTCGAAAAACACTTTAACAATCTAAAGGCCATCCCCGCTGTGCCTTCAACCATTACTCAACCATGGCTCAAACATATCCTCGAGCGCGATCATGTAGTGAATACACTGTTACACAACAGTCCTTTGGATACCGTATTCAGTAAAGTCGAAGCCGAATTGACCATCGAAGTGATTATGGCCTTCTTTGCCATGAAACAGCCCAAAGACCAAGAAGCGGAAAAGAAATTCTGGGATGAACAATTGGGTGTTGTTTCTCCACACAATGCCCATGGAAGTCTGATTATTCGTGGTGTCCAACAACGTCTAACCAACCCCAATGGGGTTCGTTTAAGCCACCTTTCTGATGAACTGTTGCAAGAAAAATTGCAGGGCTGTGTGGCCTCAGTCGACAAATTCCAAGGGTCGGCTCGCGACTTCATTATTGGCACGATGGGGATTTCTGCCGAGGACCAATTAATGGCAGAAGAAACATTTTTCTATGACATCAATCGCTTCAACGTATTGATTTCCAGAGCCAAAAGTAAAATGCTCTTGATTTGTTCGGAGAACTTTGCCAATTACACCCCTGCCGACACCAAGGTAATGCCTGTTGCCTCAAAGATTAGACGCTATGTTGACACCTTATGTCAAGACACTGGCATCACCGCTACCAGTAGCTCCAATCCCAATGTCACCTTCAGGGTACGTACCATGCCAAGCACAACCAGCAACCACTAAACGGCACAGTACAGTTTCTGGCATCAATCTTGCTTTATCAGCCTAGATCACTATATTAAACAGGTCGAGGGAGACAATATGCATCTGATTGATGCCACTATTTTGGTTCTTTACATCACCGGTGTTTTTATTTTGGCATGGTGGTCTCAACGGACCCGACAAGTCAACGATGCTGAGTCGGTGTACCTCGCCAGTAAATCACTCACGCCGTTGGAGAGCCTGTGTTCAATCATTGCCACCGAAGTCTCTGCGCTAACCTTCTTGGGAATTCCGGCACTGGCTTTTGAGAGCAACTTTTCCTTTGTCCAGATTTATATCGGTGCGATTGGTGGGCGTCTGTTGATTGCCTCTTTGTTTCTACCCAAGGTCTATGATTCCGGATTAACGGTCTATGAGGTTATGGCCAAACAGTACGGTCTACCCAGTGGTCAACGAATGGTTGGGATCATGTATGGACTCAGCAAACTGTTGGCGGTTGGCGTGCGATTGTTTTCAGGCTGTATTTTGGTATCGGCTTTTTTAGAGGTCTCAATCATTACTGGTATTGTCTTAGTCACCATTCTCACATTTTTATACACCTTGATTGGTGGACTCAAAGCGGTCGCTCGTACCGATGTGGTTCAAATGGCATTGTTTATCATCGGTGGTCTAGTTGCCCACTACCTCATCCCAAGTATTGCTGAGCAGTCTTGGAGCGAAATGATGCAAACTGCTTACAGACTGGACAAAACTGTCATTGTCGATTGGAGTGATCCTACGCCATTTATCTTTGGTGTGCTGGGAGGCTTTCTGTTTGACATGGCGACACATGGGGTAGATCAAGACTTTGTTCAACGACTGACCGCTGGTAAAAGTCTTCGACAGGGACAGTGGGTGATCTTCTTCTCTTCCTTTTTGTCAATTGCAATGGGCTTGCTATTTTTAAGTATTGGCGCGCTCTTATTTGTCTATCATCAAGCCCACCCTCTGCCAGAAGGGTTTAACCCTGACCACATTTTCTCCAGTTTCATTGTAGAGCATTTTCCAGTCGGTCTACAAGGACTGATGGTGGCTGGAATTTTGGCGGCAACCATGTCAACCCTCGATTCAACCATCAATGCGCTCTCCGCCACCTTGTACAACGATATCTTGCCCAAAAAAGACACTGAAACAACCTCTCACATCCGACACACTCTTTGGATTAGCGTGGCCCTCTTGATTGTCGCCATTCTCGCCTCAAACAGTGATGGAATGTTGATGTTGGGACTCAAAATCCAATCTTGGACAGGGGGAAGTTTGTTGGGACTCTTTGTAGCAACGGTTCTTCTACCACGGTTCATTCCAGTACAATTGACTGTGGGGTCGGTACTCACTGCCTATACTTGTGGTACACTGATGGTGGCACTCAACCAGTTTATACTGGGGTGGAACTGGAACCTCAACGTCTACTTGGGCTTTCTGGGTAGTTTGTTATCATTATGGATATGGAG
>CAKZLX010000396.1 GCA_937127265.1 uncultured Pseudomonadota bacterium | reverse complement strand
AACGCTCTTCCCCCCGATGTAGCCGTTTCGAGAAAAGATCAACACTTTTTAGAAGCCCACTGGGGCATCGACATCGGGGCGGAGGCTCTCACCAGACACTTGGTGGAATTGACCCAGTCGCAAGGTATTTTGGCTACCCACTCTCGATTGTGGTTAGACTTAAATCGCTCCTTGGACCGCACAGATCTAATTCGCCCAGAAACCGAAGGACACTACCTTTCCTTTAATCAGCAGGTCGATGCTGGTGAGCAACAACGCCGTATTGATACTGTCTATCACCCTTTTCATCAGGCGTATGATGCACTGGTCAAAGAACGTGTTTCCAAACAACCACCAGTATTATTGATTTCGATACACTCCTTCACCCCCGTATGGGATGGAAAAGTACGCAGCATGGATGTTGGGGTACTCTTTGATACCTGCGCAGAATTAGGGCAACAATTGGCAACCTGTATTGCCAAACAAGACTTGTTTGTTGAATGTAATGCCCCCTACACTGGTCGCGGTGGCTTGATGCATTCCGTAGAGGACAAAGGACGTCGTCACCAGTGCACCCACCTTGAACTAGAAATCAATCAAGCCTTGATTTGTACACCAGAACGACAACGTTTCATCGCCAAAAAAATACACCGTGCGTTAATCGAACTGAAACAGTCAGTTGTCAATTTCTAGTTAGAAAACTGTCGATCTCTTGAATATAGATGAAGAATTGTCATATATAAGGTTGTAAACCTCCCACCAGTGTATCGACATGGCACAGTTCCAAATCAACAAATACGACCACATCACCCGTCAAACCTACACCACCCAAGCAGAAGACTTTAATGCCTTGATGACGATGGCTAAAAATGGCAATCTTGAACCTAGCGATCTGATCAAACCCAATGGTAGTAAAGAATGGTTGTATGCCGGCGAACTTCCCAACATCAAAGACTTGTTGTATGAACACCCCGCCGAAGAGATCTCCAAAATTCCCACACTAGTCGGCAGTCTATTGTTATTGATGTCTTTGGTTTTTGGATACACCGCTTGGCAAAACCAACAGGCCATCCCTTCGGCCGAGGAATTGGAACTGTTGGGTAGCAGTGGCCTCAAAGAAAGCGATGCCTTGCTCACCAACACCGCTAAGATGTACGGTGATGCCGAAGCACGTCAAACGCTAGCCACCTTGAATAAAGATGAGGTTGTCGAACTGTTGGACAAAAATGGTACCATGTTCAAGGTCAAATACGAAGGCAAAGAGGGCTGGATTTCCATTGATGACTTGGTTCCACTTTATTTGTTTTCCGATGAAAAAGTCCGCGAACA
>CAKZLX010000395.1 GCA_937127265.1 uncultured Pseudomonadota bacterium | reverse complement strand
GCTATGGTCACTGGGCTCGAGATAGAAATATGTCGCTATCTGACGTATTAGAAGCCGATTTTGCTGGTTATTTTGGAGCGCAGATGGCAGTGGCACTGACCGATATATCGGTTGATCAATCGCTCTATCAGTATCCCGAGAGGGAAGATTATTACGGTTATGGACAAGTGGACTGGGAAGACCCCGCAGTCCAAGCGGCAGATGAGGCGTATTGGCAAGCCACAGACGAATACTATGATAAGCAAGAAGCATTGTATAACCGTAAACTGTTAATGGCGACCGTAGGGTCTACCGTTGGTCTTGGGGCTTCTCATTTGTTGATGGATACTTGGAAGCCAAAACCTGAGTCAGTATTGTTTGCAGGGGTATGGTCTGGTCAACTCGGGATTGCCACCGATGGGTTGTTGCCGGTGATTGGTACGGAATATCCGCAAGGTTGGGTTCGTCTTGCTTCTCATACCGCAATGGCAGGGGCTCTTTATTATGATCATCGTCATCCAGTATCCTATGAACAAAGTATCTTTTCCGCTTATGGTGCGGGAGTGGGGTACTTGTTGGGGTACGGTGTTAATGATCTTGCCAAGGGGCGATATCCTTACGGGGTGAGAAATGCTGCCGTTTTGAGTACACTGGGTGCGCTTGGTGGTACCAGTATCGGAAACCGAATGAACTTCTCCAATGCCGATTGGGTGACCACAGGTGTGGGATTGGGACTTTCTTTGTGGCACATGACTTCAATTGACAGTATTGCAAGGGACTATAAATGGTTAAACCTTCAACAGTCTGATGGATTGTTTCAAACCGGTATGGGTGTTGCTGCGCTGGGACTCTTGGCGACTGGAAAACAGTTTGATGTCAGTAGTTCGGATGCCATATTTTTGGGTTCTACGGCAGGCTGGGGTGCCTATTATGGTGCCTTGACTCCGATCATGCTGGGGATTGATGAGCAAATGACTGGAACAGAGCAATTGTTGACCACCTTGATTGCTTCTGATTTGGTTTTGGCATCGGGTGCCTATGGATTGTTGACCGATCGGTTCACCTCTGAATCCACAGCCATGCCACAAGTGTTGGGATTGGCAGGGGCTACGCTGGGATCTTTAGGTGCGTTTCTCTTTACCGATTCATCACAAGTGGTTTCGGGAGCCGCATTGCTCGGTGCCACCGCAGGGATTGCCAGTGGGGTATTGTTGGAACAGCAAAACAAAGGTGTTTCACTGCATCTTGAGGGGCATAATCGTTACACTAAGCGATTGTCTGGATTGCGCTTACAACCATCTCCATATGTTGATGAAGATGGAAATATGGGGGTTTATCTGGGGATATCCAATTGAGGACGTCCCACCACAAACTCATCGTATCCAGTGTTGGGATCGTGTTGGCGTGAGGGGTGGTGTCCTCCAATGTCGACCAAAACGATTTCGGCAGTGGTGTAGATTGGAGAGTTTGGGCACAAATGCCCACCCCAAACCTGACCCTCTTTATCCGATAATGAAATATGAAAGTGTCCGCCCTTGGGTGTCCATGTTCCAACCAAAGAGAGGATTTCAAAGGGACCATCTTGGGTGATGGTTTCTGATGCGCCAGCCATACGCAGGGTGGCATGTTGCAATGAGCCAACACACGTCACAACAGCGACACCTTGTAGGTTGTGGTTGAAACACCAGGTTTCAATACTGTTTCGGAGGTCTTGGTTGGGGTGTAATCGAAAGACATAGGTTTGCATCAGTTGTCCGAGTCTATAGGCTAGTATACGTTAGTCATATACTATCGTAACCAACCAATCTAGGCGATCCATGCACCGAGACTCTGACCAGTGGAACCCCAAACCCCGTAAAATATCACACCATGTCTTACGACCGACACATTTGGACGTCGATTTGGACCAATTGGTGCAGAACTACCGATTGATCGAAGCCCATTGTGGATGTCCAGTGATGGCGGTGATTAAGGCCGATGCTTATGGACACGGTATTGTAGCGGTTGCTGAAAGATTGTCGCAAGAAAACGCCCCCTATTTTGGGGTAGCCTATTTGGAAGAAGCACTCCTGCTAAGAGAGGAAGGAATTACCACTCCGATTTTGGTGATGGGTGGAATCTTGGGTTCTCAGGTGCATTTGTATATTCAAAATAAGGTTACGATTACGGCATCATCAGTCGAAAAATTGCAGATGATTGAATCTGTAGCTTCTCAATTGCAACAACGAGCTACGGTTCATTTGAAGATTGATACTGGAATGGGACGGATTGGAGTGCAAGCACATTCTGCACAAAAACTTTTGGATTTGGTACAACGATGCCAGTGGGTGGATGTGGAAGGTATGTTTACCCATTTTGCCAATGCAGATGCCGAAGATTTGACGCACGCTAAGGTACAGCAACAACGTTTTGATAAGGTGGTTGAACAGATCTTGAAGATGGGGATGACGATTCCACTCTTACACATGGCAAATTCAGGAGCGATCACCCAACTGCCAAGTACCTTTTCCAATATGGTTCGCGCTGGCATTTTATTGTATGGCGTGTATCCAAGTAGTGTGGTTCCAAGGATTGAGGGGATTCAACCGGTCATGCGCTGGACCAGCAAAGTGGTCTATTTTAAAGTATTGAAAAAAGGCAGTCCGGTAGGCTATGGATCGAAATGGGTTGCCCCAAAAGATACCCGTATTGTGACGATTCCTGTGGGGTATGGCGATGGGTATCATCGTCGTATGAGTGGAAGTGCAGAGGTGTTGATACGAGGGAAACGCTATCCGGTGGTTGGTTCGATTTGCATGGATCAAATTATGGTCGATATCGGATGGGACGAAGTGTACAACGGAGAGGAAGTGGTGTTGTTGGGTCGCCAAGGTACCGAAACCATCACCGTGGAAGATTTGGCGATGTGGGCAGAAACGATCACCTATGAAATTCTGACATCGATCAATTTGAGAGTGACCCGAGTCTATCCGTAGAGATTACGCAGAATAATGTGGGTGATAGATCCCTTGGTAAAGTAAGGTTTCTATCGGAACTATTGCTGTGTTGATGATCGAAAGTGTAAAAAAATATCGGTGCTAATTGAAAATGATTATCAAAAAGGCTACATTGAAATTGAAAATCATTATCAAAAAGGAGTGAGTATGCTAATCGTTCTGTCTATGTTCGGATGTGGTGATAAAAGTACCGATACCAGTATTCATACTGATACTGCTGAAACAACCAGTGTGGTAGAGAATGATGACACCCAATATGTTTTTCTCAATCAAGATGGCGAGTCAAGTGTTTCTTATACTGGACAAACCTATCGCAACTTGTTGATTCACGATTTGACACACTACATTGAAGCACTCGATGAGCGTATGCTGACCGACATCGTGACATCTGGACAAGTGGAGACCGATCTCTTGTTTTATTTGGAGAGCATCAAAGACTTGGATGGTGCTTTTCCACACGGGTATGTGGTAGAAGGAGAAACTCTGTTGCAAACGGAGTATGCCGATGTTTCAACTGGTAAAAACCTTTTGGAAAAACTGGCTGGGAACGATTCTGTCACCGATCACCAAGATTGGTCTACTGCATTTTATGGTTGGGGAGAGGCCGATGTAAGCAGTCCCGAATCATTGGTTCGTTTGTGGATTTCGCAATTGGATGCCCAAGCCGCAGACTGGAGCAATGTTGCTTCGCAAACACCAAATGTCTACACCAGTCGAGATGGTGTAGATTACAAGCAGATGTTACACACGTTTTTGCTGTGTGGTGTGGCGTATAGCCAAGGAACCGACGACTATTTAGACAACGATGTTGCCGATAAAGGCTTGTTGGCTTCTCATGTTCCGACCGAAGGCAGTACCTATTCAGCCTTGGAGCACGCTTGGGATGAAGGGTTTGGTTATTTTGGAGCGGCGCAAGATGTTATTTTGTGGACAGATAGCGAGATTGCCAGTCCATCGGCACTGGATCGCAACGGTGATGGACAAATTGATTTGAAGAGTGAGGTCAACTGGAATTTCTCGAGATTGGCGGCTCAAAAAGATTTGGATGGTTTGGGAACCGATTTTACTGCTGATGCTTGGAAGGCATTTTGGGCTGGGCGAGATTTACTCAACCGTACGGTTGGTGCTGAACTGAGCGACACTGACATGGCACAGTTGGTTGAACTTCGCAATCAAGCTGTAACGGCATGGGAAAAGGTTTTGGTGGCAACGATCGTGGATGCGCTCAACAACACTGTGCAACATATTGATACCTCCGCTCCCCTTGAAGAGTTGGCACACGATTGGTCGACGATGAAAGGATTGTCATTGGGTTTACAATTCAATCCACATACTTCACTTTCCACGGAGCAGTTTATGCAGATTCAAGATTTGATCGGACAGTTTCCAAAAACAAATGGGCAATATATCGACGATTTGTTGTCTGTTCGGCAGGTCTTGGTTGATGTATATGATGTGAATGAAGGACACTAAGGAGAG
>CAKZLX010000394.1 GCA_937127265.1 uncultured Pseudomonadota bacterium | reverse complement strand
CTCCTTACTCATTGGTTTAGTGGGAATTTACTGGTTTTTTGAGCGTGTCTTTTTTTAATAATTGGTTTTAATACTATCTAGCACTTCTAAATTTTTATCTGTAATCACCAATTCCCCCGAACTTGGATAATACCCCAACATCCCGCCTATAATCACATAATGCGTCACAAGAATTAGGTTTCCTTCGCTGTTATCCCAATCAGCAATCAATTCTTTTAAGGTTTCAAATAATTCTTTTCGATTCATACTCGACTCCACATCTCTTACCATTCAATAATGGAAAAAATGTCTCTTTGCTATGAAAAATTGCTTCCAAACTAATATTGTCTACCAATACAGCCAATCAAGTTCTACACAAACTAAAAAAGCCTTCCAATGGAAGGCTTTTTCAAACAAGTCTTAACAAGTGTCTTTAAAGCTTATTCAGCAGCAGAATCCGCTTCTTCTATTGTCTTTGGCGTAAATACTTGCACGCCACGGTAAACACCACAGTGCTCACAAACGTGGTGACGCAACTTCAAGTCGCCACAGTTATCACAAACATCAACGCTTGCAGTAAATTTAATTCCATCGTGAGAACGACGCATTCCTTTACGACGATGACTGGTTCTTTTCTTAGGTACGGCCATGGTTCACCTCTTTATATCTAATAAACATGAATTCTTGGGGTCACAAGCAGTTTGGTGTTCTCGAAAAACAGTCACTGCTCACACTTCGAAACTACTCTTATTCGAAATCGGGCAAATTTGCAAATGGTTTATGGGTGTTTTTCTGACCTTCGGTAGGAAAAGAGACGCATTCCCCTTCATCCACACGCACTACATCTTCTTCATTGCAAGCCAACAATGATGGACGATCAAGTACTATCGCTTCGGTTAACACCATGGATAGATCCAAAGTATCATTGTCATAAAACCCGACGTCCAATTGGTCTTCATCCAAGGTTACTTGATGAGAGATGCGCTCGAGATCTTTGACAGTCTGTGGCAATTTCACATGTCTGGACTTTCGAGGGTCCAAAGAAAAAGGTAAATACACCAACGTAGCTTCAAACTGTCGAGTGTAAGAAATCAAAGAGCCACAAATCTCACAATCGCACTGCAACGTGTAGGATACAACCAACGTTGCCTCCAACCGTTCATCCATCCTCTCTAAAGACATCGTCCCCTCAAAAGACTTCCACGTTCCAGCGATTGCATTCTCAAGACTGTTGGGTACCCAACCCAAAGAGAGTGACAATGGAATCGTCATAGAACGTGTTGGTATTCTCATCGCGGCAATGGTTGACTGTTGATAAAACCCTGACATACTTCTCTCCTCAAATTACAGTTCGACTGAATAGATTATATTGACCTTTATACAAATCGTAGTTCACGGTGTAAACAAACCCGATCACACTGATGCACTTCTTGACGATGATCCCGTAAACGACTTTGCAAAGACGACAATGTTTCGCCTTCCCAGACAATTGGCTTTTTATGCGGACAAGCACAGACGCGACCATATTTAGACACTTCCAAACGCCTTTTGCCAACCGGACAGGACCACGGCTGTCGACGTTTCCAACCTGGTTGCACAGAGGAGTCTTGAAGCACAAATTGAAACAAACTATTCAGATGTTGGTGATTGGGAACGGGTTCGTTTGCCATATCCTTACCAAAGTAAGGCAAATGAGGTTGCCATGAATCAACCCCTAACTCCTCTGCCCATTCACGTAATGGATCCATTTGTGTCGGTGTTTGTCCGACCCACGGCATCAGCATGCCAATCTTGGTACTGGACTCCACTTCTTGACGCGAAACCAATAGTTGCTGTAAACCTTGGGTACTCTGCTCGATGGAGAGTCCAACCGATTGAAAATGTACCTCCGATGATACCCCGCCAAACGGTATCCACACCCAAGCAGTTCCACACAACAACAACCGTTCAGCCACCGCCTCCGTGACTCCAACACCACTAATCAGCACATCGGTTTTACACCCCAAACGGTGGGCGAAACGAATCAGCGCATAGACATCATCATCATCTACAGCATCGTCAACAATAAAGTGCACGTCTATCGATCCGTGTGCCTGAACACAATCGGCAATCAATCCTTGAAAAGTAGCCAAACTACGTTTTTTACCGATCCCCAAGGCCGATGGCAAATCTCGCTTTCCAAACCGCAGGGTCAAACGTGAAATACCCTGCCTAGAAACCGAACGAATAGGAAGCCATCGCTTAATCTTGCTCAATATCCGTTGTTTCACAATCGCTCCTTGTTGGTACCTTTCAATCATCTACGCAGATCATTTATCGTATTTACAGGGACAGTTCATCTAAATCCCACACAAAGGTAGAAGATTAACTCTACGATTAAAGATGACAATTGCCCCATGATCGGATAACAAGCCATACTTTCACCCTTGTTTGCCTCTATTTATTTGGAGAGATTATGACACGTCCAACCCGCGTTCGTTTTGCCCCTTCACCAACTGGTTATTTGCACATTGGCGGTGCACGTACCGCGTTGTTCAATTGGATTTACGCCAAAAAGCATGGTGGTACTTTTGTGTTGCGTATTGAAGATACCGACCCATCTCGAAGCAAACGCGAACACGAAGTTCAAATTGAAAGAGATATGGGCTGGTTGGAACTAGATTGGCAAGAAGGCCCCTCTGTTGGAGGCGACTTCGGACCTTATCGTCAAAGTGAACGATTTGACCGATACGATGCTGTCATTGAACAATTGCTGGCTGAAGGGAAAGCCTATCGTTGTACCGCCACCTCAGAAGAACTCGATGCTTTGCGAGCAGGACAAAAAGAACGTGGTGAGAAAATGATGTATGACAATCGATACCGCGACGCCAATTTGGGTCCAGATTGTGGAGAGCACGTCATTCGTTTAAAAACACCTTTGGATGGTGAAACGGTTGTGGATGATAAAATCAAAGGTCGAACCGTTTTCCAAAACAAAGAGTTGGATGACTTCATTTTGCGACGTTCCGATGGCACCCCGACGTACAATTTTGTCTGTGTTGTCGACGACTTGGGAATGAATATCTCTTTGGTCTTGCGTGGAGATGACCATTTAAACAACACCCCAAAACAAGTTCTGCTTTACCAAGCATTGGGACAACCCACACCTGACTTTGCCCACGTCCCGATGATTTTAGGGGATGATGGCAAACGCCTGTCAAAACGCCACGGAGCCACTGCTGTCGGACTTTATCAAGAAATGGGAATTCTCAAAGAAGCCTTGTTAAATTACCTGACCCGTCTTGGTTGGGCTTGTGGGGCCATGGA
>CAKZLX010000393.1 GCA_937127265.1 uncultured Pseudomonadota bacterium | reverse complement strand
ACCCTTGTCTGTCATACCACCTTTCATTTTCAACCAAGACTCAGTCCCCTTCACTAGACCGTCCTCCTTAACACAATCGGAAACTTCTTGGTGCATGGCTAGCAACATCGCTTTTGAACGTAGTCTTGAACGGAAAGACCAAGGGCCAAAATTGGTAGATAGGTTGGCAACGGCTGTAAGGGCTCGCAATTCTTGCTCGTAGGTTCGATCTCCACTGAGATACAAGGCTGTTTTTAGCATGTAGTCAGTTTCGGGATGAAACTTCTTGCTTTCAAGCAAATTGCGAATCGCCACAGGTTTTCCACGACCTGCACGGGCTAAAATATAGTGGGCATAAGGTTTACTACTCTCTTCGTATGAAGAGTAATATCCGTAATTCAGATATCCATCGGTCATCCGATCCAAATAGTCCAGTGCTCCATCAAGCAGACTGTCCATAACAGGATGTCCGGTCTCTTTGGCATCCAACAATACGTGGGTAGCGTAAGCAGTGCCCCATGGATGAGATTCTTCTGCGACTGGCCAGTATCCCAACCCACCATCGCTGGTTTGCATCGAGGCAAGGCGATTGATTCCCCTGGTGACCATTTTGTCAATTGGTGTTTTCTCTACCGTGACAGGATCGACAACTTTTAAAATATCGGCTGCAGACAAGAGAGGACGTAGGCTGGAGGAGGTTTGTTCAACGCAGCCATAAGGGTAACGCAACAAGTCTCGAACCCGAATTAAGGATTCAGAGTAGGGGTTGTTGGTACTCCAAATGACACTGTCTTCAATCATCCAGTCCTCTAAATGGGATGTGATATCAACCGTACCACTCAATTTATTGTTCAACAGATCGCTCATTTTCAACGTCGTAAACGAGCGTTCAGTAGGTCGTCTAGAGTCGAAAGGAACTTCCAATTCTTCTTTGGAAACCAAAGAGCCATCGGCGTTTTTGGCGGTGACTGTAAAGGTGGCAAATCCACTTTCAGCAATCGCTTTGGCTTTGAAGACAACCACCTTTTGTTCGTCGGGTTGGATGGTATAGGTGGTGCTGTCAGCACCCAGGAACTGAATGGTTTTGGCCGCCATGGCTTCTGTACGACCGACTGGGACCATACTGTTTGCCGCTAATGAAATGGTGACCTTTTGTTCTTTTCCACTTAAATTGGTCAAGAATACCGGTACATCGAAGATATCCCCTTCGGTGAGGAATCGAGGCAAGGTAGCCTGCATGGTTAGTGGATCTCGGACCAAGACATCCTCGTCGGCAGAGGCAAATTTGGTGGGAGAAGCAGACCATGCCATCACCCGTACTGCCCCACTGTATTGTGGAATTTCGAAGGTATGACTGGCTTTTCCATCACTACCGACATCCACTAGCCCAGACCAAAGTGCCACGGGTTTGACCACTTTGGCTTTGCGACGGGCATCGCCTTCACCAGCACCACCACCTGCGGGCGCAGAGTCCATTGATGGCGAGGATATTCCCCAGCCGATGGTTTCAGCAGTAGCCACAGTAAGGGGCATTTTAGGGAACAGTGAATCAGAGGGATCTGGGGTTTGAAAGTTGGTGAGCGACAACAATCCTTCATCTACCACTGCGACCATGGCAACAGTGTCCTTTTCCACTTTTCCACCCAAGTCCAGTTTGACTGTCATCGGGGTATTGGCTTGGACTTCACTGGGGGCGTCAATGCTCAATTTGTGATTGAATGACTTACTGCGTACTTTGATGGGTTGGGTTCCAAATGCCCGAGATGGCATATAAGCAACCTTTGAGTCACTGTGGGCATCTTTGACCAACAAGGCGGTGACATAGACGGTATTTTCAAAGGGTTGCCCTGCTAGTGAGAACTGCCAGGATACTTCACCGGGTTCAACATCGACCCATTCTTGCCGAATGATATCATCACTTTCCACAGTCCACAACATTTTTCCGGGATAGGGAGCGATGGTGGTGACGGTAGTGGTCTCGGTTAAATCCATTTTGACGGGGGCTTGGATATCCAAATTGTCTGGACGAAATGGATCTGGGGTTTGCACGCGGGCATACCAATAGCGATAGGCGTGGTCGAGATCGAGTACGGTGACACTGCTTCCGGCTTGGGCGCGTAGGCGATAGGCATCGACCGCACTATTTCCCTGAACCATGTAACTGAACATGCCATTTTTGACATTGACAGATTGGGTGTGTAAGGGCATTTCAAAAACTTTCTTGGTGACTTCATAGCGCTGGGCATCTTCGTTAAAAGTCCAGTTTCGTGAGTAATCAATCTCGCTGAATTGTAAATCGATTGTGGACACCGATGTTTGACGCGTACCGTTCCAATCGACCACGATTCCGCTAACCGGATAGTTGACGCCATCTTGGAGTTCATTGTCCTCGGCACTGATTTGTAAGCCCAAGTAGGTTTCTGTGGGATGGACTTTGATTCGGCTACTGCGTTTGGTACTGCGACCAGAACCACTTTCCATGACGTCGACTGCGGCAACAACAGTGGCCATTCCAGGCAATCCTTTGACCCGAGAAGGATCGGGACAGGTAAAGGTACCTTCGCCATCTTCATTTAAGGTTCCTTTAACGGTTCCCAAATAGAAACCTTCGAAGGCTGTGGGGGACCCATAGGTGTAGTTGCCATTGGTTCTTGGTGAAAATGGCGTTGACTGGACATCGCAACGAACTTGAAACTCAGCTCCCTCGGCACTTTTGCCAAAGAGATAACGGGCTTTGATGGTTCCCTTGAGTGGATTGCCACCCAGTGTATCTCGCTCATCAAACTTTGCTTGGACTGCCAATCGTTCAGGAACTAAGTTTTCCGCTTTGAAGGAAACGGTTTGGGTTCCTAAGTAATCCTCGTCTTTACCACCTTTGACAAACCATTCGGCTTCCCATGTACCTGTGTTGGCATGTTCTGACACTTCCAAAGTGTGGGTGAATACTCCCGCTGCAGTACTGTTGATGGTGTGCTGTTGCACAATTTGACCGCGTCCGTCTTTGATGTTGAGGTGAATCGGCAAACCTGCATTGGGGGCAGTATTGTCTTTTTCACGTACCAACCCAAAGAGTTGAACCGTATCACCTGGACGATAGGCTCCACGATCGGTATGGGCCGCCAAACGATAGGTTTTGTCGGAACCAACGGTTCCCGAAGCATTGTAGAGACCCAAGTCAATCGACAGGGTGTCAAAGACCAAATAGGCCAGTTCGGGATTGCCATCCGCTCCTGTTTGTTCGGCAT
>CAKZLX010000392.1 GCA_937127265.1 uncultured Pseudomonadota bacterium | reverse complement strand
ATGGGTGCAGAGAACACTGATTTGCTCATTGGCTTGCACCTCGTCAAATAGGTGCGCAGTGGCTTCTTCAAAGTTCACCACTACCAAACTGGCATCGGGCCAGACATCACTAGAGCCACCACTACTCAAAAATACTGGGACTTGATGGCTGGAAGGGGTGTGTACGGCAAAGGGATTGGCAAACGCTGGAATACTGAGATCGCCACCACCACTCAATTCCACAGCAGATGCCAAAGTGTCAGCACGATTGGAAAGGACTACGGTGGTAAATAAAGCTCCACCACTAAATCCTAGTGCTCCCAGACTATCGAGATCTAATTGGTCACTGTTGTTGACATCAAAGTGTTCAGCTACACAAGAACGTAAGTCGTCATACATCGTCAGATCGTTTTCTTCGGTTCCTTGCTCAATATCCCAAAGGTGAAACCGTTGACCAAATAGCTCCCAAACTGGTGACACCGGTAAAATAAAGAGCATGTTGTACTCATCGGCAATGTCTTGTAGCGAGAGTCCACTGATCAATTGATTGGTGGGATTGGAACCATCTGGCATCAAACCATGAAAAAAGAAAATCGGTTTGATGTTCTTTCCGGGGTCAGAGGGAAGAACAAACTGGACAGCACGCTCGGTATCATTGCTGGTGAAGGTTTGTAATGCATGCGAACCATCGATAGTGGGACAGGTTCCTGAAATTCTTGCCAAGGGAGCGCTGTTCCAAGATTGTATCTCGGCGGTATCTTTTTCTGTATTCGTACATCCGATAAGAAGTAGGGTCCAAATTGTTGTCTTCATTTTGACGTTCCCAGTCGTTAAACTTGTTTTTTTTCGGTTATGAATAGCCTGTACAGTGTATCACATGTGGAGATGGATATGACCCGATTGAGCGAATTGTTACAAGCGATGGAAGAACGTATTTTGGTTTTGGATGGTGCGATGGGGACCATGATTCAACAATATGCACTTTCCGAAGCGGACTTTCGTGGCGAACGATGTTCGAGTCACTCCCATGATTTACAAGGGTTTAATGACATCTTATGCTTGACCCAACCACAAATTATCGAAGAGATTCACAAAGCCTACTTGGATGCAGGCGCCGACATTGTGGAAACCAATACCTTTAATGCCACCTCGATTGCCGCAGCCGATTATCAGATGCAATCATTGGCCTATGAGATCAATGTCGAAGCGGCCAAAGTAGCGCGTAGGGCAGTGGCTGCCAAGCAAGAAGAAGATGGACGAACGCGTTGGGTAGCTGGGGCTATTGGACCCACAAACCGAACAGCTTCAATTTCTCCAAAGGTGGAAGACCCCGCATATCGAAATGTCTCCTTTGAAGATTTGGTCACTTGCTATCGTGAGGCTGCCCGTGGCTTAATGGATGGTGGGGCTGATGTACTATTGGTAGAAACGGTGTTTGATACCTTAAACGCCAAAGCCGCGGTGGCTGCGATTCAGCGCTTGGAAAAGGAACAGCAATCTCCAATTCCGATCCTGTTATCTGGAACGATTACCGATGCTTCCGGACGTACATTGTCTGGTCAAACCGCCACCGCTTTTTGGAATTCACTGAGACACGCCAACCCAATCAGCATCGGATTGAATTGTGCGTTGGGGGCAGATGAATTGCGTCAATATGTTGAGGAACTGTCTTTGGTTGCCGATTGTGCAGTGTCTGCTTATCCCAATGCTGGATTGCCCAACGAGTTTGGTGAATATGACGATACACCGGGTTTGTTGGCAAAACACATTCAAGAATGGGCGGCTTCAGGGTTGGTGAACATTATTGGTGGATGTTGTGGCACCACGCCACCACACATTCAAGCGATTGCCGATGCCGTACGAGGCATTCCTCCTCGGAAATCTGCTGGGCAACAACCGTGGATGCGCCTCAGTGGTTTGGAGCCTTTCAACATTGGTGAGGGTAGTACCCTTAATTTTGTGAATGTCGGTGAACGAACCAATGTGACTGGATCTGCACGCTTTCGAAAAATGATTCAGAACCAAAACTTTGAAAGGGCTTTACAAGTTGCTCGTCATCAGGTCAACAACGGTGCGCAAATCATCGATGTGAATATGGATGATGGAATGCTCGATTCCAAAGAGTGTATGGTGCATTTTCTCAATTTGATGGCTTCTGAGCCCGATATCGCTCGTATTCCAGTGATGATTGATTCTTCAAAGTGGTCGGTATTGGAAGCGGGACTGGCCTGTTTACAAGGGAAAGGAATTGTCAATTCGATTTCTTTAAAAGAGGGGGAAGAGATCTTTCTCTCTCAAGCCCGACGGATTCAAGAATATGGTGCTGCAGTGGTGGTGATGGCTTTTGATGAAACAGGACAAGCCGATACTGCCCAGCGAAAGATTGAGATTTGCCAACGAGCATATCACTTGTTGGTGGACAATGGTTTCCCACCTGAAGACATCATCTTTGACCCCAATGTCTTTGCGATTGCTACTGGAATTGAAGAACACAACAACTATGCGGTTGATTTTATTGAAGCAACTAGGTGGATTAAGCAACATCTACCGTTGGCCAAAGTGTCTGGTGGTATCTCCAATCTCTCGTTTGCATTTCGAGGAAACAACCCGATTCGGGAGGCGATGCACTCGGTATTTTTATACCACGCTATTCAAGCCGGTTTGGATATGGGGATTGTCAATGCGGGTCAATTGGCCGTCTATTCTGAAATACCCGAGCATGTTCGTGAGCGTGTTGAAGATGTGGTCTTGAATCGACGTCCCGATGCCGCTGATCGTCTCTTGGAGATAGCGCACAGTGTAGAATCGCAAGTGGAGAAGGGCGATTCGGATGCTTTGGCTTGGCGTTCTTTGCCGATCGAGGAACGACTGACCCATTCATTGGTGCATGGATTGGATGCTTACATTACCGAAGATACAGAAGAAATGCGTTTACAATCCGAAAAACCGTTGCATGTGATTGAAGGGCCGTTGATGAACGGGATGAATCGCGTGGGAGATTTGTTTGGAGAGGGGAAGATGTTCTTGCCCCAAGTGGTCAAGTCAGCACGGGTGATGAAAAAGGCAGTGGCGCATCTGTTGCCATTTTTGGAAGCCGAATCGGATGGTCAAATGCAGTCTGCAGGAAAAGTATTGATGGCGACGGTCAAAGGAGACGTCCACGATATCGGCAAAAACATCGTTTCGGTGGTGTTACGCTGTAACAACTACGAGGTGATTGATTTGGGGGTTATGGTGCCGATGGGGACAATCCTGCAACAGGCAAAGGAGCATCAAGTCGATGTGATTGGTCTGTCGGGATTGATTACCCCCTCTTTGGATGAAATGGTTCGTATCTCCAAAGAAATGACCCGTATCGGACTCGATCTTCCGTTGTTAATTGGCGGAGCGACCACATCACGCGTACATACGGCTGTAAAATTGTCTCCTGTTTTTGACAAGGTCATTTATGTTCAAGATGCCTCTAGAGCGGTTGGCGTGGTTTCTCAACTGTTAGGTACCAATAAGAGTTCTTTTCTTGCCCAAACGCAACAAACTTATGCTGAGATTCGTCAGCAACGAGAATCTCGGACCAAGAGACCACTGGTTGACATCGCTGATGCTATCAAAAATGGTCTAGGGATAGACTTTCAGCAGACTCCACCAGTGCAACCAAAGCAAACAGGACAATGGACCTTGTCGGTGTCCACTGAAACCTTGATACCCTATATTGATTGGACACCATTCTTTCAATCGTGGGAACTAGCCGGTAAGTACCCGCAGATTTTAGAAGATACAGTGGTGGGAGTGGAAGCCAGTAAGTTGTTTACTGACGCCCAACAGATGTTACAACAGATGGTCAAGGAAAATTGGGTAGCTCCAAGGGTTCGTTTTGGGATTGCACCTGCCAATCGAGATGATGAGGATGTCGTGATCTTTGCGGATGAAGAGCGCCACCAAGAAATCACTCGTTTTCAAATGCTGAGACAACAAAATAGCAAGACCCACACCGCCAATTTATCATTGGTCGATTTCATTGCACCTCAAGGTATTTCCGATTGGATAGGGGGATTTTGTGTGACGGTGGGTAGCGTTGATGCGCGAAGTAAAGCGATGGTGGAGGCTTTGGATGATTACAACTCTCTGTTGTTGAAAGCCTTGGCCGATCGGTTGGCCGAAGCCTTGGCGGAATACCTGCACTTGCAAGTTCGACAAGTCTATTGGGGGTATGAAGAGACATCGCCTGTGAGTAACGATGCGTTGATTGGCGAAGAGTA
>CAKZLX010000391.1 GCA_937127265.1 uncultured Pseudomonadota bacterium | reverse complement strand
GTTGGTTGCCTCACCCGTGTAATGTCCGCAATTGGTGTCGATGAGATTGCTGAACCTTACATACGTCGCCGTGCGATGCGACATATGGAGAAGGGTAGGGTGATTATTTTTGCGGCTGGAACTGGAAATCCTTATTTCTCCACCGATACAGGTGCAGCTTTGCGGGCGGCAGAAATCCATGCAGATGTGATTTTGAAAGGTACCAAAGTAGATGGTGTCTATGATAAAGACCCCGCTAAACATGAAGATGCTGTACGATATGAGTCATTAGAGCACCGTCAAATTTTAGAACAAGGTTTACGCGTCATGGATTCAACTGCGGCCTCCTTGTGTATGGACAACCATATTCCATTGATTGTCTTTAACTTGGCTGAGCCTGGAAACATCAAGCGCTTGTTGCTCGGTGAAAAAGTTGGTACCTTAATCAAGACGGCAAAGTAATTTCCTGACCTGATAATGGGTCACTTTAACCCCATGCAGTACGGTGGTTAATTGTTCAGTCTCGGGTCAGTAGGTCCAGTGGTTGCTTGGACTTCAACATCGTGATTTACGAGATATTGACACCCATTTGCTCCCAAGTATCCACCACTAACCACAATTACCCGTTCTATACCGGCATGGTGGATGAGTTTGGCGCACATCATACAGGGTTCTCCAGTGACAATAATCCAAGCACCTTTTGTGGGAACACCTCCTGCGGCTGCATTACAGATGACATTCATTTCGGCATGGTGACAGCCAATTTCCATACGGGTACCAGACTCTACCTGTTGTGTATTGCGCAAACAAACGTCACCACCACAAAGGGTTCCACCACCACGCGGACCACCATTGTAGCCATCCATTAAAATGACATTACGTTTTGGGTCCAGTAACAGAGCTCCAAATTTGCGTCTTGGACAATTGGATGCTTTGGATAGTGCCAGACACTGTTCAATGCGAATTTGAATGTGTTTGTCTTTTAGCATGGCTATCTCCAACGTAATGTCATTTTAGAGACATGTGAGGTATGGTTATCGGTAATCTTTGAGTACCCAGTAATTCATTCCCGAGGCTTTGGCGAGAGCAGGGGAGCATTGAAAGGCACCTACACCTTGGGGAATCTCAACCAACTGTTTTAGGGAAGGGCTCATCTGAATTTCATGGTGATCACCATAGGACAGTGCCGATTTTACCAACAACAGTTCAGTGCTTTGGAAATAGTCGAACATATACCCTTGGTCATGTCCAATAGCCAAGCAAAATAAGGGGTTGTGTTCTTGTAACAGGAGTAGTGAACAAGTAAAGGCATCCAACGGCGATTCAAATAAGAGAGTAAAAAACTGTCCATCTTGCTGCATGGAAATCGGTTCAAATCGCTCTTCTATCTTTGTAACTAAGCCGGAGATGATTTGGCTTCGACGTAAGGTGAAATCGAGGATGTTTTCGCAGGGATCTGGTGGATAGAATCGTAAAACAACGAAAGCCCACTCCTTAGAATGGGCTTCGAGTTCAGAATGACTGTGTTGCAACTGTGGCAAACTGCTCCAACTGGTCATGATTACTTCATGTAAGATGGTGTAAGGGTGCCTTGTCGTGCGAACATTTTACTGAGGTCTTTGCTGATGTTCTTTTGGTGTGATTCCAAAGTCCCACCACCAATCTCCAATAGTTTGGCATCACGTAACAAACGTTCAATCGGGAACTCACGGCAATATCCCGCACCACCATAGACTTGCATACAGTCATCAGCAATTTTCTTGGCCATTGGAGCGGCAAAGAGTTTACTGGCGTCTGAACCAACACGGTTATTGGTATCTGGATTTACATTCAAGGCTTCGTTGTAAATCAAGCACCGCATGGCTTCCAAAATAGCGTAGTCTTCTCCAATAAAACGTTGGATTTGACCAAAGCGATTGATGGGTTGGCCAAAGGCAATACGTTCAGAACCATATTGAACCATTAAATCCAAGCAACGATCGGCAATTCCCAAACTCATTGCCGCCAAGGTAAGACGCTCAATTTCCAAGTTGCGCATCATGTGGGTTAAGCCACCCCCTTCTTCACCCAGCAAGTTTTCAGCGGGAATTACACAGTTTTCCATGATAACTTCACTCATTGATGAGGTGCGCATACCCATTTTGGGGATGTGGTGGCTGGTGGAGATGCCTGGATGGTCTCGGGTCACGACAAAGGAACTGATTTTGCCACCAGTTTTGGCATAAATGACAAAGATGTGGGCTTCAGGTCCATTGGTGATGTAGGTTTTGGTTCCGTTGAGGATGTAGGTGTCACCATCACGAACGGCAGTGGTAGTCATCCCTAAAACATCGGTGCCATGGTTCGGTTCTGTCATCGCCATCGCACCAACCCAAGTACCATCGAGTGTAGGTGCTAAATATTGTTCGATTTGTGCACGGTTAGCAGAGTGGTAAAAATTGTTTACAAAGAGCATAGCATGAGCAAGATATGCCAAACAGAATCCAGGATCGGACTTCGACAGTTCGTGATGAATGATCACTGCGGCGGTAGCATCCATACCCAAACCGCCATCTTCTTCTGGAATGGTGATGCCAAACCAACCCTCTTCGCCAACTTTGCGAAAGAGTTCCATGTTGAGACATTCCTTTTGATCAAACTCTTCTGCTTGTTTGTCCATGTCTTCATTGTTGACAAATTCACGAACCTGTTCGCGAAGCATTTGGTGTTCTTCGGTTGGTGTAAACAAGTTGGCAGTAAAGCCATCGGTTGTATGAATCATAAAGCAACTCCTAAACGTGTGTTGGATAAAGATGTGTGTTGAAATTTATTGGGTTTTCTTGAGGTGGAAGGGTGGGGAAAGTTTGGATTGTATGTAAAAAATGATACATCTACAATCAATAATAACATAACACACCGAGTACCAATGACCACCACACGACCCCGACTCTTTCTCATC
The DNA here is from genome assembly GCA_937127265.1 of uncultured Pseudomonadota bacterium. Taxonomy (GTDB): domain Bacteria; phylum Myxococcota_A; class UBA796; order UBA796; family UBA796; genus CAJWHX01. The sequence continues at coordinate 1,317 of CAKZLX010000391.1, read as the reverse complement.
GACGCCAGTAATGTATTTTTTCGTGGATATTCTGCAGCGCCCGAACTAACCGCTCCAGATGGCTTCCCTACGGGTGGCTTACATTCCTTCTTTCAGATAATCCACAGTCTGGAAAAGAAATATGCACCAGACCACATATTGTTGGTTTTTGACAAAGGAAAAAGTTTTCGCAGTACGGTACTGGAATCATACAAAGCCCATCGACCACCCAAGTCTACGGGTTTTCGTAAACAGTGGGAGGCTGTGTTGCCCTTGTGTGAAGCCTCGGGTTATCCCTATTATCGTAAAGACGATGGATTCGAAGCTGATGATGTTATTGGAACTTTGGCGACAAAGTATAAAGATACCGCTGATGTGTTTATTTATTCTAACGACAAAGACTTTGCCCAGTTGGTCGACAAACACGTCACCTTGTTGCAACCAAAAAAGTTTGGGGGTATGTCGGTCTTGGGAATTCCAGAAGTGACCAAAAAGTATGGTGGTCCCGATATGGTCACCACCTATTTGTCTTTGGTGGGAGATACATCCGACAACATTCCAGGAGTGAGTGGAATCGGTCCCGGATGGGCATTAAAGTTTATTCAAGCCCATGGAGACTGGGAAGGGATTTATCAAAATATTGAGCAAATCAAAGGTGCAAAACGCAAGTCTTTGGAAGAGTCCAGAGAGATTGTTCAACAAGCAATCGGTTTGGTGACAATTGTTCGAGATATGGACTTGGACTTTGATGGTGAACATGCCTTATCGACGATGACCAAAACAGATTTCGATAACGATCGTTTGTATGCATTAAGTGTTCGGTATGGTTTAAAGAATATACAGAAAGCCTATGATTTACAACCACCACATCAACCCTCATTTGCACGGGTTACGCGTGTAACGACGATAGATGATTGGCAAGCCAACCCGATACCATCTGATGCAGAACAAGTGGTTGTCTTCCCGGTGTTCTCCAACAACGATTTGACGACGCGTTCTTTACTAGCCCTTGGCGTATCTACAAGTGAAGAAGAACTGTTGGTTGTTGATTTTGGTGAAGGAAATGCGCTTCCGAAAGCGGGGCAGTCCTTGTTTGAAGCCTATGCTGATACCAGTGCCTACAATCGAAATCTGCTTGAAACCGTTTGGAATGCATTGTTTAAAGGCTCAAGCTGGAAGTGGGTGACACATGACGCCAAGCAACTGTTTTCCTTTGCCCAACGAGAAGGTCTTCCATTGCAGCAACAGTTTGTGGATATCATGTTGCTTGATTATCTAGATTCTCGTTTTATCAATCATCGAGATCATTCTTTGGAAGATATTGCCCGCAGACTTGCC
>CAKZLX010000390.1 GCA_937127265.1 uncultured Pseudomonadota bacterium | reverse complement strand
AATTGTGGTAGTTACTTCCGTGGGACTTGGGTTGTTTGGTATGGTTGGTGGATTTTTAGCGCAACGCAGCAACAGTGACTTTCGGACGCTATCAAAGGGCACAATGAAATATTTCCCTCTTGGTTTTGCCTTGCTCTACCCTCTCAGTTGGTTTATTGGCTTACCTGTGGGGCTCTATACGCTGTACGTATTGAAGAAATCCCCTGTACAGACTGCCCTCAAATCAAACACATAGACTGGATACAATATGTTGGTATACGCACTAATCTTGACCCTTGCCAATGCCAAACCACATTTGGGTATACGCATGGATCTGAACCCAAAAGTTGAAGATACCGAACGATTTTTGGAGTGGACGCCTTGGCTAACCGCACAACATCAACAATGGCTTCTCAAGGGCTCCCTACAATATACACAAACCCATTCTACCACCCGAACCTCAGAGTCCACCGCCAGAACAAACTATCAATTTTGGACCCCAGCACTCGAGGTAGAGTATATTCTACCCACAAGCAACATTGCTTGGCACATCGGATTTGGAATCGAAAGTAACCTGCCGATGTTATCCCAGACCTCTTCATTGTTTACTGAAACTGAACAAAATGACCTCAACACACAATTGTCAAACGCCAAAGCCGATCTTGCCTATACCCAAATCCGACTGCCCTTGATTGGATTTGTTCCCGTTCACACCCAGTTTAAAATCGGCTTGGGACTCCTTTATACCTATACAGCACAACGTACAAAAAGTGACTTTGAAACCCTTTGGTACGCAGAGGGTTTAACCACCCCAACCCTCTGTCTACAATTTCAATAAACCGATGGCGATGCAAATAAACGTTCACGATCCTAAGTCAGGTTGATCTTTTGACATGCAAGGTTTTTTGTGATAACTGTTCACACCAATTCTATATCCGTACTCAATTTGGACGTTGATCATGAATATTATTCCCAATTTTACACTTGTTGCACTTCAGTTGATACCATTCTTGGTAACCATTGCAAGTCTTTACTACATCCTGTTCAAGCCAATGATGGACTACCTTGAAGGTCGTGACAATGCTTCTTCAGGTGCCACCGATACTGCCAAGCAGTTGGAAGACAGCATCCAAGCCAAAAAGCAAGAAATCACTGAGAAAGTTCAAACAGCCCTCAAGGAAGCTTCGGAAAAGCGATCGGCACATCGACAAGAGTTGGTCGAAGCCTACAACGTATTCGTGCATGACAAACGAAAAATGGCCGAAGAAGAAATCAAAGGCGCCATCCACGACATTAACATTGAAAAGGCTGCTGCTAGACAATCGGTGCTCGCCAATGCCGAATCTTTTGCCAATGACATTGCCAGTAAAATTATCGGTCGAAACATCGCTTAATCCAAATCACCTACTTGACACGAGGACGGCATGCGCAATCATTTCGCAACATCGCTACCGAAAATCATCGTAATCGTATCGTTATTTCTAATGACATCCACTGCCCATGCTTCGGGTGGACCAATGGACCCGGTTCCTCAGTTGGTCAACCTTGCCATTTTGTTTACGCTTTTGTTTTTGGCGTACCAGAAAGTCATTCGTCCAATGCTTGTAGAACGTGCAGCAGCGATTAAAAACGACTTAGAAAAGGGCCAAAAAGAACTCTCCATCGCACAAGCCCATTTTGAAGAAGTCGAAAAAGAATACCAACAGTTAGACGCGAAAGTATCAGAAATCCATGCAAAAGCCGATGCTGATATCGAAGAAATGAAAGAATTCTTCGCCCAACAACGTGTCGATGAAGAAAAGCGTATTGAAATCAGCACAAAACGGGCGATTCAAGATGAGTTAGCACGTGCAAAACGAGAACTACAAGATGAAAGTACAGAGATTGCACTTTCGATTGCAGAAGAACTTGTAAAAAAGAGCATTACCACAGAAGACCAAGCACGTTTCAAAGCCACATTCGTCCGTGCTGTAGAAAAGGAAGGTACAAATGTCTAATGGATCACTTGCCAAACGATATGCCCGTGCCCTGTTCAACATTGCAAATGATTTACATCTCGTTGAAGACATCAACGGACAACTTGTCGAACTCTCAGCAACGCTCACACTAAATGACGGTGAGTTACTTACCGCATTGACCACACCGGTTTTTAAACTGGATGAACGGAAACAAGTTGCCAGTGTCATCGCTGATAAACTCGGCGTACACCAAACTGTCAAAAACTTTCTGTTCTTATTGTTGGACAAAGACCGGTTGGAGCTCCAATCTGAAATTGTTTCTATATTCCAAACAATGGCTGACAACAAAGCCGGACGTGTTCGTGCATCTGTACAAACAGCCACTGAACTTACTGAGACTGAAAAAGCAGATATCACCAAAACACTCGCTGATTCCATTCATAGTTCAACCGACAAATTGATCGTGGACTTCGGTATCAAGCCCGAACTCATCGGTGGAATATGGGCAAAGGTTGGCGATAGAACTTATGACGCAACCATTCTTTCAAGGTTGCAGGACATGAGATCCACACTTCTCGATAAATAAGTCACCAAAAGACGTCCGAGAGGACTACAGAATTGGCGACCAAACATGAACTATTAATTTCTCGTTATTTACTCTAAACACAAGGACTCCCCATGAAGATTCGAGCAGACGAAATCAGTGAAATCCTGAAAGATCAAATCAAAAATTACAACGAACGTGTCAGTGTCTCTGACACCGGTACCATCCTCTCTGTAGGAGATGGGATTGCCCGTATCTATGGCTTGCGCAATGCAAAAGCCGGCGAGATGTTGGATTTCCCAGGTGGCCTCAAAGGAATGGTACTCAACTTAGAAGAAGACAACGTTGGTGCCGCTATTTTCGGTAACGACCATGACATCAAAGAAGGTGACGAAGTTCGCTCAACAGGTGAAATTGTATCGATCCCTGTTGGTCCTGCTCTACTTGGTCGTGTAGTAAACGCACTCGGTCAACCTATCGATGGAAAAGGTGAACTCACTTGTCCATTGACTGGTAAAAAAGGTGCTGAATTACCCCAATTGCCAATCGAAATCAAAGCACCTGGTATTGTAAAGCGTAAATCGGTACACGAACCTGTTCAAACCGGTATCAAATCAATTGATGCGATGATTCCAATCGGTCGTGGTCAACGTGAGTTGGTAATTGGTGACCGTCAAACTGGTAAAACGGCCATTTGCATTGATACCATTATCAACCAAAAAGAATTCATCAACGACCCGTTGAAGAAGATGCACTGTATTTACGTTGCCATCGGTCAAAAGCAATCGACTGTTGCACAGGTTGTAAAGAAACTCGAAGAGTTTGGTGCAATGCAATACAGTTGTGTAGTTGTCGCTGGTGCTTCTGAATCTGCACCCTTGCAATTCTTGGCCCCCTACACTGGTGTAACTATCGGTGAGTACTTCCGCGACAACGGTGTAGACGGAAAACCTGCCAGCAAAGACAACCCAGGTCAACACGCATTGTGTATCTATGACGACTTGTCAAAACAAGCGACAGCGTATCGTCAGTTATCATTGCTTCTTCGTCGTCCTCCTGGTCGTGAAGCCTATCCTGGTGACGTTTTCTACATTCACTCACGTTTGCTCGAACGTGCTGCAAAAATGTCAGACCGTGACGGCGCTGGTTCTTTAACTGCACTTCCAATCATTGAAACCCAAGCTGGTGACGTATCTGCTTATATTCCAACCAACGTAATCTCCATTACCGATGGTCAAATCTTCTTGGAGTCAGACTTGTTCAACCAAGGGGTTCGTCCTGCTGTAAATGTTGGGGTTTCAGTATCTCGTGTGGGTGGTTCTGCACAGATCCCCGCGATGAAAGACGTTGCTGGTACGTTGCGTTTGTCTCTTGCTCAATACCGTGAATTACAAGCCTTTGCTCAGTTTGCATCGGACTTGGATGCCGCAACTCGTCAACAGTTGACACGTGGAGCCAAATTGGTTGAAATCTTGAAGCAAGGCCAATACTCTCCGGTCAATGTTGAAATGCAGATCGTTCACATCTTGGCAGGTACAGAAGGTTTCTGTGATGAAATCGCAAACAACAAAGTACCTGGTTTTATTTCTGACCTTACGGCTCACTTCGAAAAGGAACACAATGATTTACTGGAAGCCATCAAAGCACCAAAAGCCCGAATGAAGAAAGGCCAATTGCGTGATGATGTGTTAGCCGGTATCAAAGCATTCCGCTCTACTTGGGCATAAACAAATCTTGAGCGATCGTTGACAG
>CAKZLX010000389.1 GCA_937127265.1 uncultured Pseudomonadota bacterium | reverse complement strand
CGATTTGGAAGTCTGGAATCGTGCCGAAGCCTCTTTGAAGAGTGCCTTGGAAGCCTCTGGACAAGAATACAGTATCAACGAAGGCGACGGGGCTTTCTATGGGCCAAAGATTGACTTTGAGGTCCTCGATGCTTTAGGACGTGCTTTCCAATGTGCCACCATCCAATTGGACTTTCAGTTGCCGATTCGCTTTGATTTAACCTATGTGGGTGCCGATAATGCTTCACATCGTCCAGTGGTCATTCACCGTGCCATTTTGGGCTCTTTTGAACGTTTTATCGGTATTTTGATTGAGCATTATGCCGGTAAGTTTCCTGTCTGGTTGGCCCCCGAGCAAGTTCGTATCCTCACCATTTCTGAAAAGTCTGAAGACTATGCTAGTGAAGTAGAGAAAAAACTCAAAGAAGCCGGTGTACAGGTGGTTTGGGATAATTCCTCCAACAAGATTGGATACAAAATTCGCGAAGCTCGAAATGCCCGTGTGCCATATCGGTTGGTGATTGGTGCGAGGGAAGCCGAAGATGGAACGGTGGCAGTTGCCTGTCGTGACGAGGGTGATTTAGGGGTGATGTCTGTTGATGACTTCATAGTCAAGTTAATACCTGAGATTGCTTCTAAATTGTAGTGTTTACCGATACAATACCAAGTATGTCCGAAAATTGAATCCAATTTCGTTAAGGCTATGACAATAGACGACATCACTGATGTGGAGGATATATGACATCAAGTATTGAACGTATCATTCAACAAGCAGCAGACGCTGTACAGTCCGCAAAGTATCTATACATTACCGCTGGTGCAGGCATGGGTGTGGACTCAGGTTTGCCTGATTTTCGTGGTGATGAAGGCTTTTGGCGTGCATATCCGGCATTAAAGGGACATTCCTTTGCCGCCATGGCCAATCCACAGTGGTTTCGTCGTGATCCAACTCGTGCTTGGGGGTTTTATGGGCACCGTCTCAATCTGTACCGCAGTGTGACCCCTCATGCAGGGTTTGGCGTGCTTCGCAAATGGGCAGCAGACAAAGACCACTTCATCTTCACATCGAATGTGGATGGTGCTTTTCAAAAGGCAGGTTTTTCCGACGATCGAATCAATGAATGTCATGGATCGATTCACCATCTGCAATATGTTGACCCCAATTATGGCGAGGGTATTTGGTCTGCGGATGATATTGAGGTGGAGGTCGATTTGGAAAACGTTCGGGCGGCTGAACCATTACCGCGTCGAAATGGTCGACTGTTGCGCCCAAATGTGTTGATGTTCGGAGATGGGCAGTGGCTCCATGATCGCGAAGTCGAACAAGACAACCGTCGTCAAAAGTGGATGTCTCAAATTGATCCGTTTGAAACTGTGGTTGTAGAAATGGGTGCTGGAGACGCTATTCCCACGGTACGATATGCCAGTGAATATCTCCAAGAACAAGGTGCTACCTTGATTCGTATCAATCCACGTGACTCCTATGGACCCGAAGGTACCATTTCGATTCCAGCTGGGGCGATGGCTTCATTGTTGGCAATTGATGAACGGATCAATTAATCTTTGTACATGTTGGATTGTATAGAATTTAATCCCAAAGAAGGTATTGAGCCGATTGGTACGGTGATTTGGTTGCATGGATTGGGGGCTAGTGGAGACGATTTTACTCCGGTGGTTCCCCACATGCAATTACCCGATGTGCGGTTTGTGTTTCCCCATGCGCCGATTCGCCCAGTGACCATCTTTGACAATGAAGAGGTTCGATCGTGGTATGACATCACGACACTTGGTGAGTCAGCAGATCGAGAATCGATGGCTGATGTGATGGTCTCGACAAAGTTGGTGGAGCAAGTGATTGCACGAGAGATTGCCCGCGGAATTCCGTCGACCAACATTGTGTTGATGGGGTTCTCTCAAGGTGGGGCGATGGCCTTGCATGTTGGGCACCGGTTCCATCAACCGTTGATGGCGGTGTTGGTCTTGAGTGGGTACGTCCTCAAACCAACTTTCTTTGAAAGGGAGATGCACCCTGCCAATCGGTTAACGCCATTTCATTTTTACCATGGCCTCAGAGATTTAACAGTTCTTCATCGTCGTGGAGACAGTTCTTGTAATTTGGTAGCTACATTTCATCGGTTCACCTATTGGACTGAGTTTTCGATGGGGCATGAAGTTTGTTTGGAAGAGATTCGTCAAATCCGCTTCTTGCTACATGAGAAGTTTCAGCAACGTAGAGAAGATTTGAAACGCAATAAACAATAAAATTCAAGTGTATAGGTGGATAAGGTGTCGATATATCAAGCAATGTTTCGTCGATGGGATTTATCTAAACCTGCTTTGATGTCTGTCGATTCTACCCAAACCTATGCTGATTTGCATCAACAGGTTTTGAATACAGTGGGCTGGTTACAAGAACAAGGGGTATCCGGTGGTGATATTCTCTGTGTGCAGTTACCGAAGTCAGAGCGCTTGCTATATTTGTTGTTGGCTGGTTTGGCTATGGGAGTACCGGTTTTACCTCTCAATGATCGCTACACCGCCTCTGAAGTGACCTACTATGTCAAAGATGTACGGGCAAAACTGTCTATCCTCTTGGTCAAGCCGCTCGATTGGTATGGCAAAGTGATGTTGGCTGATGAATTGCCCGATATTTTTCCGATGACCCAAACTGTGGAACTGCCTTTGGATATTGCGCCAGGTGATTTGGCGTTGTTACTCTATACCAGTGGAACTACCGGACGTCCAAAAGGTGCGATGATTTCCCACGGTAATTTATTGGCCTCGATCAAGGCACTTCATACTGCTTGGCAGTGGCAGTCTACCGACAGATTGTTGCATCTGTTGCCACTGTTTCATGTGCATGGTTTGGTGGTGGCCCAATTTGGCGCACTGTATGCCAATGCCTGTACCTTGTGGATGCCACCAAAGTGGACACCCGATTCAGTGGTGGAGGCATGGTCAGTCCATCAAATCTCCATTTGTATGATGGTACCTACGATCGTCCATCGCTTGTTGTCGGTTTCCAGTGTGCCAGAACTTCCATATTTACGCTTGTGTACGTCGGGTTCGGCTCCCTTACCAGTCTCTACGCATCAAGCCTTTGAAGGCAAATTTGGACGGCATATTGTCGAACGATATGGTATGACTGAAGTGGGTATTGTACTCTCTAACCCCTACGAAGGAGAGCAACGGGCTGGCACTGTGGGCTTTCCACTAGGAGAGATGCAGTTTCGGATTGTAGGAAGCAATGGTGAGCCTTGTGCGTTTGGAGAAGTAGGTGAATTATTGATTGCTGGACCCTCGGTCATTTCTGGATACTGGGAACAACCTGAAGCTACCCAAAGAACGATTGTCGATGGTTGGTTGCATAGTGGTGATTTAGCGACCTTGGATGCTGATGGGTATTACAGTATCGTTGGGCGTTCTAAGGACTTGATTATTTCTGGTGGTTTTAATGTCTATCCCAAAGAAGTGGAACAAGTTTTGTTGACCTTGGAAGGTGTGCAAGATGTCGCCGTAGTTGGTTTACCCAGTAAAGAATGGGGTGAAGAGGTTGTTGCGGTGGTGGTTGGAGATGTTGACTGGAGTAGTGTAGAAAACATTGCCAAAGAGCAGTTGGCGCCCTATAAACGTCCAAAGCACCTACTAATGGTGGAAGCATTTCCACGTAATGCGATGGGAAAGGTACAAAAGGCTACATTGCGAGAGCGGGTCGCCAAACAGTTTTCTATCCATTGATAATTGTGGAGGGTAAGATGTTATTGTGGTTATTGGCTTGTCAATCAGAGAATATTCAGGTGTTTACGACAGAAGAACACTTGGATATCATCACTTTTTTCGTTGAGGCGATTGAGGATCAACGTTTGGAAGTGGTGTTGAGCGAAGATCCGGTTCGCTCTGCCAGACGATATAAGGGTTGGGGGATCGCCTTATCCGAGAGTAATGAAGGCATCACCGATGCCTATCGGGTGTCTGAAATCCGAGAAGGAAGGCAGGAATGGTTGGTGGAAGGTGACACTTTGGGGTTGCAATATGGGCTAGCCGACTTGTTGGAGCGGATGAACTATCGCTTCTATCATCCTTACAAAAGTTATCTGCCTGAAGAGATTAAGGAGCCACAAATACTTGAAATTCAAGAAGAATGGCAAGAACCAGAAATGAACAGACGTGGTTTGCATATGCACACTTTACATCCGATTGAAGGGTATTACGATTTTTGGGAGCCTAGTGAAAACCATTTACAAAGGGCTAAGCGGGTCATTGATTGGACCATTAAAAACAGAGGCAATTACATTGAGTGGGTGGCCTTAGACAACATCACTGACAATCCAATAGCTCATGAGGCTTGGAAGACACACACACAAGCCATCATTGATGATGTGCACCAGCGTGGCGCAACCGTTGGTCTTGGAGTGCAACTCTTTGGGTCCGGCAATCTTCAAAACGCCTTTGATCTGGTTGATGATGTCAATGGAAATCGGGAAGCCCAATTGTCTAGCCGTTTGGCACTGGTGTTGGAAGATTTGGATTTTGATGTGTTAGAGATGTCATTTGGAGAATTTTTTGATGAAGAACCCCAATCGTTTATCGATTCGATCAATCAAGCCTATGATGTGGTTCAGTCTGTCTCTCCGGGTATTGAAATGACATCGCGTTTGCATGTTGGTGATGATTTACAGGTGACCTACAACAATCAGGAGATGATTTATTATTTTCTAGCGGCCTATGCCAATCCTGAAATTACACCTTGGGTGCATACGGTGATGTATTACAACTTGTTTGAACCGAGCAATGGTGCTTATCATCACGCGGACTTCACTGAGCATCGTGAGTTTCTGTTTGAGCGATTGGAAAATGGTTTGCCGGTTGCTTATTTCCCTGAGAGTGCCTATTGGGTGGCGTTTGACAATTCGGTACCGGTCTATTTACCGATGTATGTACGTTCACGGTGGTTGGACATGTATGAAATCAAACAACAGTCAGTGGCTAACGGGCATGATTCTTTGGTTGATCACACCTTGTTTTCCAGTGGTTGGGAATTGGGGTATTGGCAAAATGATGTGGCAACTTTGCGGATGAATTGGTCTGTTCCTGATTCTTATCTATCTGTTTTTAAAGATTTATTTTCAAACTATTCTAACGGCGAAGAACTAGCGAAAGCACTTTACGACTTTTCTGAATTACAAAAAATAGCCATGATAGACAACAATTTGGATGCCTATACTTGTGGGGTCGATAACATCATGGAACTAGGCTACAGCCAAGACATTATTTCTCAGCCCAAACGATTGAGTTTTCGGCAAATGCTAGAGGCTGATCTAAATGCGATTGAGACCGTGCAAAGTAGTTTTACTGAATACCTGCAAGGAGTCGACCAAATTGCTTTTCCCGAGGCTATCGATGCTTGGCAAGAAGAAATAGCCAACGGAATCCAAATCGATATCTATCGTGCGCAATTTATGGATACTCTGTTGCGTGCTATTTTGGCTCATCGCAACAACACCGATGCTTCGACCCTTTTAACAGAAGCCAGTGTGATACTCAGTGAAGCCCAAGAGTTGGTGGATCTGATGCGTTCTAAAACTTGGGATCCAGATGGGGAAAGGCTGTTCACCGAAAATACCAACAGCACCATTTATCAGTTCGGATATCTACACCGAGCCAGCGATCTCTGTTATTGGCAACGGGAAATGATTCAAGCCACCAACGCAATTACCGACAGTAACGATGCACCTCCGGGTTGTGGTCTGTAAAAGTATTGGTCGTTAGGACCCTAAACGCAATTTTTCCAAGACGACCTGTGGTAAGCGAATCAGTTTTCGATCTCGGTCCACACAGACCAATTCAATTAAGCCATTGACCAAAAGGCTATCGTTTGCATCCAGTTTGGCAACCTGATGAAAGATCAGTCGAAAGGGACTTTCTTGTTCAACGGTGGTTTCAATACGTACATGATCCCCAAATTGTGCGCCTTTTTTATAGGTTAGGTCTGCCCGATAGACCACGAAGCCAATCCCATCGTTTTCAAACAAGGCCACCAATTCTGCAATTCCCAACAAGTGTTCTCGGGCTCGTTCAAAATATTTTAGGTAATTGGCATGATAGACCACACCAGAGTGATCGGTGTCTTCATAATAGACTTGTACAGAAAAAGAATGAGTAGTCATTTGTAACAAAATATGTCCGAAAGTGAAATGTGTGTCGTGGTTGAGATCGGTTGTATCTAGAAAAGTAGCCAAAATCTATCCGAGTTTGGATATTTCCTTCGTTTACTCAGCAACCATTTTTATGATTTTGATTTTACTCCCACAAAAAAGAGGAATTCATGGCTCGACACTCCAGTTCATCCCCAGACATTGTCCAATCAACTACCACTATTCGTATCAAAACCGTCAATCCCATGTTTATGGATTTACAAGGGTTGTTTGCTGATCACTTTACCACTGAAGCCATCACCGATACAGCGATTCAAAATACTGAACTGGTGTACGGTATTGGTGTCGATATGGGTACCTTGCAGAAGGTATTGAAAACCTTGAATTATCTTCCGATTTCTCAAGTCCGTTCTTCGATTCTACCTCCTAATACCATTGAGTTGCGTATTGGTACCTTCGCTAGCAACAGTCACTGTTTCAGTGTCAAAACCAATACACCACAGTTTCTAGATACGCTACAGCAGTCTTTTGGTGGCTTGTTAGCTGATGCCAATGTGTCTATTCAACCCAAACCAAGCAATGGAATCCAATATGGTGGTGCCGATGAAACCTTCGTTCGTTTATTGGCTTTGCAACTGAAGTGTTTGACGGGTGATGAAATCAAATTGAAAAAGTCATGGTCGGATGACGATGTCGATATTTGGATACATGTTGTTGATCCAAGTACCAAAGGTAAACCGATGCGGTCTTGGCTGCCGTTAGCCATCAGTTGTGATGATGAAACTTTTGCCAATGAGGTACTCTCTTGTCTTAAACATGCTGGTTTTGATCAGGTTCGCTTGGCTGAAGAAAGCGAAAAACAAGCTGCTCATCCTGGATTCTTTTTTGACCCAGCGGGTTTTTTAAGTGAGCAACGTCAACGTGGTCGTAGCACGCCAAAAAATAAACTGAAACGGACTCACTCTGTAAAGGTAACTTCAAGACCTGGCGCCACACCACCATCTGTTGTGCGAGATGTTGAAACGATTGTTAGTGGTTTATTACAACGCTCAGGGATGGATTTGGATAAATTTCCGGTGCAATTGGGGGGAGAGATAAGCAATACACCAGCCATTCTTCATCTCCCAATTCAACAGTGTCGTTCGGGTAATATTTTACCATATGGTGGCAATTATCCGGGTGCTTTTCCGGTGATGATTCGTACAGATGACTTGCTACTCGCAGAGAAACTTTCCGCTCCGTTACGTGCGAAGGGCTTTTTGATTAAAACCGCTTATGTGGACTCCAAGAAGTTATTAAAGCCTTGTATGGATTGGGGAGAGTTTGCGACGCATCCAATGGCCCCAGACTTGCAGAGCATTGTATCTACTTTTCTTGCCGACAATGCCCTACCAGTATTGATGGAGCCAATTGTCCGAAAGACTGATTGTAAGGAGATCAACATTGATTTGCCAAGTGCTAAGAACTTTCCTTTGCATCCACGAAAATACAAAGAAATCGGAAAGCTCTACACAGTGTCCATCAATGTTGAGCGCTCCAATCCGCATTATGAATCCATCGAGCAAAAATTGATGGCATTGGGGGTTCGTCGCGTCAAGCATCGTAAAGGTCGAGGACCTGGTGAGAATATTATTCACTTTGGTGGTGCTCCCTCTGCTTTAATGGCTGAGATTGTTTCTGCGGTTAAACCGTACATGGATGCAGATTTTGAAATGACCCAGCATTGGGGGGATGAGGATCACGATATCTACATCTTTTTCCCAGAACTGAAGGCGGAGCCGATTCAGACAGAGGCAACCTTCAACATTCAAAAGTGGTTGAGTCAAAGTAAAGTTCCAGTGTCTCGTCCGTTTGTGTCTCAAAGTTATCAAGGCTGGACGATTGGGAATATTCACTTGCCCAATGCCAATCGTTTTGAACATCCCAGAACACCCAATTTGAATGACTTCTCACATTATTGTATTGATTCGCAAACAGCGGAACTGTTAGAACGTATTTCTGAGGCGGTGACTGGCAATGAATGTTTGTTGTTGGAAGGTTCTACAGCCACCTCTAAAACGTCATCGATTTTGTATTTGGCGGCCTTAATTGGACAGCCCGTCATGCGCTTGAACCTGAGTGGTGCTACGGATGTATCCGAGTTCGTTGGTCGATTTGTTCCGGATGAGAATCGTGAAGGGAACGGTTGGAAATGGGAAGATGGACCAGTGGTGAAGGCTCTGAACGAAGGGTATTGGTTGATTCTTGATGAACTCAATTTGGCTGAGTCTTCGGTGTTGGAACGTTTGAACTCTATTTTGGAACGCAATCCGTCGTTGTTGCTTTCAGAGTATAACGATCGATTGATTGGTGGAGATGAGTTCCCAATACATCCATCTTTCCGAGTTTTTGGGACCCAGAATCCAGAGCACTATGCTGGTCGAAATGCACTGTCTCCAGCTTATCGTGACCGTTTTCACGAAACCCATGTTGCCAATCCCAATCTCAATCCAGTGGCGATGGAGGAGATGCTTACTTGGTTGATCTTTGGTACGACTCCAAGCATTGCTGTTAATGGGGTGGAGTATCGAGGTTTTGGGAATGCTGCTAGTTCAGATTCGGTGTCTTCGGTATCTTCTTTGGTGGGTATAGAGCGGTTCATCAAGTGTGTATCGATTTTCCATGCCTCATTGTGTGCTGCCAGTAGCTCCGAAAAAGGAGGGGTTCCCAAAATTGGTGCCGACCGTATGGGGGGATACTCATTTACTCGTCGTGGCTTGTTGCGTTTGGTGGATTTTTTACAACGTCATGCTGGCATCACAGATACGCAGATGACCCGCAATGAAGCCAATCGTCTCTATCGCTTAGCCATTATTCGCACTTACTTGGATCGTGTCGACCAAAAAGAACATCCACAGGTAATTAATTTGTTAAACGCAGCGGGCATTGGTCCTGAAACATGGGTGCTATAGTATGTATACAGATGACGATCATGATGATTTGTTGCGACGGATTCGCAACCAAGAAGATTCTAACCAAGCAATCATGGAGTCTTGGGAAGTTCAACGACTGGACGAGTTGTCGGCATTGGTCGCCGGTCTAGCAGGTCGAGATGATATCAAATTGCAATTTGGTAGTCGTTGGGCTTGGTCCGCTACACAGAAGACTGTTCTTCTCCCCAAAGAAGATTTGCATGATTTACATCGATGTCGGGCAATCGCTTCCCATGAGGTGGGTCATGTTTTGTTCACTCGACACATGAGTCAACTCAATATCGCGGCAGAATTCAAGCATATTCCCCAAATTTTTCTGCATACCATGCACAATGTCTATGAAGATCCAAGAATTGAGGTGGCGGTTGGAAAGATATATCCGGGGGCAGAGCATTGGTTGAGAGAACTTCATCAGATCGAAGAAACCGAGGCAGAGGGAGAGGCGTTAAAAGATGCTCCAATTCCTGCTGCGATGCAGTTTTTCTTTGCTCATATTCGTGAATACCATCGCGATTGGAAACCCTTGTCGGATACTGAGATTGATCCTGTGTTGCTTCCGATGCTTGAAGAAACTCGTGCCGATCGAATTGCGATGTCGGAAATGCTTCCGGAATGTATTCGAGAGGAGGGAGAAGACTTAGATGCCGCCTGTATTTCTGAAGTCGATATTCGTTATCGTGAAGCCACGTCCAATTCTGCTTTATTGGGATCGGTTGAGCAAAAGAAAAAACTTTCCCAAGCCAGAATGATGTCTCTGATGGAAGGTAAAACTCGAGAGTATGCCTTTGCTTTATATGAATTGGATGCTTTGCGTATTGAAATGGCGATGCAGGACATGGATTCCGCTGATCGTTTGGATCCCTATAAAGTATTTCAAAAGGCTTTTGGAAGTCCAATGGATGTGGATCCGACTCTCCTAGAAGGACAACAAGCGGGTCATAAAGCCCAAGAGATGCTCCGAGAGTGGTATGAACGCCAACGTGTGGTTCACGGAGTCTCTACCGAAAGCGATTTTCGCAATGCTAAATGTAAGAAAACAGATGAACGAAATGGGCGTCGACGTCGACGTGGAAGAAGAGGAGACAGCGAAAGCGATCAAACCCAATCGCTACTTCGTACCTATGACGAAATGCGTCAAAAAGTCGCTGACCAAATTCAAAAAATGACCCAAGAATTGCAAAATGTTTTGCGTCCTACCAAAGCTGCCAAATGGAAAGATGGGTATAGCAGTGGCTCCAAAGTTAATTTGCGTCGGATGTTACAACGAGAAGCACGAAACCAAGGGGATTTGGATTTCTGGCAACGGAAAACAGAAGTCTCCAAACGAGATGTTGCCGCGACCTTGTTGATTGATTTATCGGGATCGATGCAAGGAAAGAAGTCCGAAGCCGCCCTACAAGGTGCCATTTTATTCTGGGAATCCTTACATGCATTGGGTATTTCAGCCTCTATTTCGGGATTTAAACGTACCAGAATCCCTATATTGGGTTTTGGAGATGCTATCGTGCAATCCAACCGCAAGAAAATTGCCAATATGTTGAATCTGGTTGGTTCTGTCAATCATGATGCCGATGCTGTACAGAGTGCCTTTGAAGAACTGATACGTCAACCGGTTGATCAACATGTTTTAATCGTTATCAGTGATGGACAACCAGTTGGGGAGAACGCTGAACAACGACTGCTCCAAACCATTGAGCAAGTTCAAAAGAGAGTACACTTGGTAGGGTTGGGACTCGGAGAAGATACTCGTCATGTCGAACAGTTTTATCCACACGCCAAAGGTGAGATTCCCGTATTCGAATTGGCACGACAGATTGGTTCGGTCATGCAAAAGGTGCTGCGTCGTTATTGAGAACTTCAATAAAAGGTTGCTTCATTTCGACATCAGAGGGAGGTATTGGACAGTATTTCTCGTTGAATCTCTTGGATGCAGTGTGTTATGCTTGAACCATGGGAAAAGAATTTCGCTGGTGGATGATTCCTTTGGCTTTGGTCATTGTGATCTTGTTGTTGTGGATATTACTGAGCATCGATGGTGGCAGTGTCCTTCCCCATGAATACAACGTTCATTAGGAGAATGTATGCGTCCATGGAAGATGCTGGTTTGGATTGGAGGACTGACTGTGTTGTTGGGTGGGGCGTTGGAAGGAGCCGCCCGTACTTGGGGACCTCAACTCTTACCACCAGACAATAGTAAAGATGTGGCCCCTGGTGAATCCTTACCTGGGGAGCCGAATATGATCGGGGATGCCTTATTGGGTTGGCGAGTCAAAGAAGGTGATAACCGTCAGTTTGGTGTACCCGATATGACTCATGTCAACTCTCGAGGACTTCGAAACCCAGAGATTCCCTTGGAACCAAATGGTGAACAGCGGATTGTCATTGTGGGGGATTCGTCGATTTATGGAGTTAGGGTTCGAGATCGTGAAAACATTTCGGGACAGTTGGAAGGGTTGCTTCACAAACGCGATGATAATTGGCGGGTGTTGAACGGTGGATGTCCGGGGTACTCCTCTTGGCAAGCGATTCGACTGTTGGAAGAACGATTGTTGGATTATCAACCGCAGTGGTTGATCATTGGTACGTTGTGGTCGGATACACAAGGGGCCGATGCTCCAGATGCGACCCGATATGGAAATATTCCGATGGCTTGGAAGTACCATTCTCGTTTATACATGGTGTCCCAAGTTTGGTACAACAAGTGGAAATACACTCCAGCCGATGCACCCGATGTTGGGTTTGGCTTGGGACCGGTACTCGCACCAACAAACCGTGTACCGATTGAAGACTATCGACGCAACCTGCACACGATGGTTCGGATGGCAACGGATCGCGGTATTAAAGTGGCATTTTTATTGTTGCCCGGTGTACATGATACGATCAATGGCACCACCGGTGATTTTCGAGAAGGCTATCGTGAAGTGATGCGTTCGGTTGCTAAAGAGTACAATGCCCCGATAGCCGATATGCCACAGTATTTTGAAAATGGAGATACACGGAAATTATTTTTTGATGATGTTCATCCAAAAGTGGTGGGATACCGGATGATTGCCCAAGAGTTAGACAAGGTCATGTTTGGGGGCTAGTACTCTTGAAAGATTATGTATATTCTCTAATGTGTATACAAATGTAGGCAATATTGTTTATTAAATACTCATTGGAGTGTTGTTACATACTGTGTTTTGGGCCCTTCTAACAACGAGCAATAAACGTAAATGTAAGGAGCATCCCTTACAGAAGGAACCTAACAGACCTGAATATACATGCAACTTCAACAGACTAGTTTATGCTTTTTAAATTTGTAATCGTTTGTTGACGATCCTTGGACTTGAATACTCCAGAGCCACTGACCAGTACATGAGCTCCAGCATCCAAGAACTGTTGGGCGTTACTGACTTTGACTCCACCATCGACTTCGATCAGTGTGGAAAGGTTTTCAGCATCGATTCGATCCCGAATGCGTCTGATCTTTGGAAAAACGCGCTCAATCAAACTTTGTCCACCAAAACCTGGGTTGACGGTCATCACCAACACCAGATCGAGCATTGGCAGGACATATTCCAATACACTTTCGTGGGTGTGTGGGTTGAGGGCAACACCGGCTTTGGCACCTGTTTGTCGGATGGCTTGGATGGTTCTGTCCAAATGTGTACAGGCTTCGGCGTGAACGGTGATGATATCGGCACCAGCATCACGGAAAGATTGAATGTATTGATCGGGGTTGACGATCATCAGGTGGACATCTAACGGTTTGTCGGTGAGGGGGCGGATGGCTTTAACCACCGGTAGACCAATGCTGATGTTGGGAACAAACGATCCATCCATCACATCAATGTGCAACCAATCGGCGTTGGCAATACTGTCTATTTCCGAAGCTAGATGGGCAAAATCTGCCGAGAGCAAAGAAGGGCTAACCAATGCCATGAGTGACTCCAAACGGGTAAGATTAGGAAACTGGGTGCAATTGTTCGCCAATTTGCAACTGAAATCCATTGACCAATGCTGAAGCATCACAGCGTTTTTTACCGGGCAACTGTACTTCCAACAGCCGGAGTGTTCCATTTTCAGTGGAGATCACAGGGTGTGGTTTGGTTTCGACGACGGTTCCTGCGGGTTCATTGCTTTCGATAGTGGCGACTTCTGCTTTCCAGATTTTTAAGGTTTTATCTCGAAACAAGCATTGGGCGACCGGCCATGAAACACATCCTCGAATTAAATTGTGGATGCTCTGTGCTGACTTTGTCCAATCGATGTGTCCCAGTGACTTTTGAATCAGCGGAGCGTGGGTGGCATGTTGGTGTTCTTGGACAGTTGGGGTGATGGTATCTAGTTTGTCAAGGGTTTCGACCAGTAGTTCCGCACCCATTTCCGAGAGGCGATCCCACAACTCTGCGGTGGTTTCATCAGGAGGAATGCTGGTTTCACGACGCAACAAGACATCGCCAGTATCCATGCCTTCATCCATTTGCATTGTACAAACACCAGTGGTGGTTTCGCCATTGATAATAGCCCAATGAATTGGTGCAGCACCTCTGTATTTTGGTAATAGTGAAGCGTGTACGTTGATACAGCCCAGTCTAGGGGCATTCAAAAGATCAGATACCAAAATCCGTCCATAGGCAATGACCACGGCTACATCTGCACCACATCCTTTCATCCATTCCACAAATGGACCACGACGAACGGCTCGGGGCTGTTTGGTCGGTAGTCCCAATTCGCGTGCTCGTTCAATGGTTGGTGGAGAGACCAATTTTTTACCACGACCTTTTGGCTTGTCTGGTTGTGCCACAACGCAAAGCACTTCATGTCCGGCTTCTACGATGGCATTTAAGGTTGGGACAGCGAAGTCTGGCGTTCCCATGAAGACGACTTTCATTTGCGAGCCTTGGCTTTCTTGCGTTGTTTTTTGACCTTGGACATGTAGCGAGATCGTTTGAACTTGCTGCTTTTGTCCAACAAGGTGATGCCTTCAAGGTGATCCATTTCGTGTTGTAGTACGATTGACGGGAAACCGGAGAAGACTTCTCGGTGGGTGATACCCATACCGTCTTTCCACTCGACGGTGATTTCCTGAAAGCGCTTGACGTTGAGGTAGAACTCAGGTACCGACAGGCAAGATTCTTCGTAGGAAATTAGTTCAGCACTCTTGCTGATGATGGTTGGGTTGACCATTTTATAGAGGGTTGGGGCATTATCGTCATTATTGCTGGGGTCTGCCACCAAGATACGTCGTGAATCATCAACCTGTGGTGCAGCCAATCCTACCCCTGGTGCGTCATACATGGTTTCAGCCATGTCATCTAATAACTGAACCAGTGCAGGTCCGAACTCATCGGGATTTACTTCACGGGCTTTTTTAGACAATGTGGGGTGGGGGGCTTCAATGATCGGAAGCAGTGCCATTTTTTGTCTCCTAGAGATGGGATGGTTTGCGCGAAAAGGGGCTGACAATTCATCTTAGAATGTATTCCAATCCAAGGGAGATGCCAATCTTTCAATTTGGGTTACATAAAAATATCTGTTCAAAGAAGGGATACACAATAAGGAGTAGACCCCGTTTGATTTTTGATGTTGGAGACCAGTCATGGCTTTTGGAAAGATTCCCCGTTTTAGCCCTAGTTTTTCATGGCGAGAGGCCGCTATTTCCACCAAGGAAGTGTTATTGCCGGATTCATCAGATGAAAAGGTGAGGCGATTTGAACATCGTTTTGCGGCTTACATTGGTGCGAAGTATGCCGTCATGGTTCCCTCTGCTCGCTATGGGTTTTATTTGTTGTTGAAGGCGATGGGCGTTGAGGAAGGCGATGAAGTGGTCATTCCAGCCTTGACCTACTATGCGATCCCTGCGATGGTTCCTTTAACCAAAGCCAAGGTGAAACTGGCAGATATCGGACTTCATTCTCACGTGTTGGATCCCGATGCATTTGAGGCAGCAATTACGGAAAAGACCAAAGTAGTCGTACCAACGCACCTTTTTGGCACGCCTTGTGATATGGAGCGCATCAATACAATAGCCAAGAAACATGGTGTCAAAGTCATTGAAGACTGTGCGCAGTCTACCGGTGGCAGATTTAATGGTCAACGAGTAGGCTCCTTTGGAGATGCAGCATATTACACATTCGGGTTAACCAAAAATATTACCTCCTTGTCGGGAGCAATGATTACCACCAATGATCGAGCGATCGCCGATTTTGTGCGGGCAGATATCCAACAAGGTGACTATGCTCCACTGAAAAAATCACTCAAAGAAGCGATGACTGGGGTGGCGATGATGGTGGCCACGCATCCAAAGATTTACTGGGCAACCGTCCATCCAATGGTTGTACTTGGTAACAAAATGGGTAAAGACCCCATCCATGAGCGTTTTGGAGAGGCCGAATGTCGCTATGATACACTGCCAACCTATTACCAAACGCATGGTAAAGCCCGCGCAATTCAGGCAGCTGTGGGGTTAAAGCAGTTGGATCGCATCGAAGACTTAAATGCCTCTCGAATTGTTAATGGGTCTTATTTGGATCAACACTTGCAATCGGTGTCCAATCTTGGTGTTCCTACGTATCCAGAAAAGTCTGAACCGATCTACATGAGTTTTGTGGTCCACCATCGCGATCGCCAGAAACTAGCCGAAGCCTTGAGGGCTAGGGGAGTCGACACGACCACAGGGTACATGAACGATATGGCACACCATGACTTGTTTCCAGAGTTTGCCGCCAACTGTCCCAATGCCCAAAAAGCCAATGCAGAACTGTTGCATATTCCAGTGCATCCGAATCTATCACTCAAGGACCGTCAGCACATTGCCCAGTCGGTGATTGAGGCTTGTGCCGAATTGGGATAAATGTGGTATTCTGTAAGAGATTTGAAGACCCTGTTTACCAACGGTTGGTATTGATGGAGACGCTATGAAATTTTCCATTCGCAATTATACTCGTCTGGCACGTGCTGTCACAACCCAAGATGTCCCTGTATATGCCCACTTTGGTGTCACTCATCGCTGTAACCTTACTTGTAAGATGTGTGGGATTTGGCGATACGGTAATGCCAAAGAAGAATTGAGTATTGCTGAAGTCACCGAAGTTGCCAAACGCATGAAGAGACTGGGTGTTGTGCAGGTGTCTTTGGGTGGTGGTGAACCTTTTGCCCGTGAAGATTTGGCTGATCTGGTGCATTGTTTTGTCAAAGAGGGTTTGAATACTCGGGTGCTCACCAACGGTATTGGAATCAACAAAGCCCAGTTGGATCGAATGTTGGATGAGGGTGTTCGCAATTTTTCGATTTCATTAGACAGTTTGTATCCAGAACGATTCGACTATATTTGTGAATACGAAGGGGCTTGGGATGAAGCTGTACAGACGATGGTGCACATCGGTCGTCGTTTACACGGGGTTCGTGGCGCTTTGCCAACCATCAATTGTGTAGTGTCCAATTTGAACTTGGAAGAGTTGCCGGATATCGTTCGTTTTGCCAAAGACATTGGTTTTGCAGTTTCGTTGCTACCGATTGAACTATTGGATAATGAAAAAGATGGGGTCAAGAATTGGGAGGCTCGATTTATTCGGCATCGTCCAGAGATGGGGCTCCATTCTCAAGATTCTGCCGAGCAAGTCAAACAACGTGTGGATCGAGCCTACGATCAAATTATTCGGATGAAAAAAGAAGGATGGCCAATTCTCAATTCCACCAAATATCTTGAGGCTTCTAGACAATATTTGAAGACCGGTCGTTTTCCGGCAGAGGGCTGTGATGCTGGAAAACTGTATTTCAGTATCTCACCAAACGGTCAGTTTACCATTTGTCACCGTACCAAGCATCAGTACGTTAGTTTCCTCGATCCAGGATTTGAAGAGTATTTCCATTCTGCTGCCTACGAGAGAACGCGTTTGATGGAAGCAGGTTCTTGTGAAGGGTGTATGCGTGCCTGTTGGATTGATACCAGTGCGATGTTCCGTCATCTACAAGGGTTCTTTGAAACCGCTCAACTCTCCTTGAAACAACGAGTATATGATAAACCAACTTGGGAAAAAGCAGAGCGTTGGAAACGATTGGAACCGATTTCTATTGTGCCTGAACTTGCCCCAGCCAAGTGATTGGTTACATTTGGGGTCATGACAATTATCTGGACCATCTTTTTGCGAGAGTTACGCGCCTATTTTGATGGTGCGTTGGCATTGTTGATTATTCCAACATTTTTGGGTATGGTGGGTGCTTTCTCCTTGTTTTTTCAGGATATTTTCTCGGCAGGGTTTGTTGATTTACGGACGGTATTCTTTTGGATGGCGTTGTTTTTCTTGCTGTTGATTCCTGCCTTGACCATGCGTTCATTTGCCGAAGAAGCCCGAACTGGAACGATGGAAATGTTGGTCACCTTACCGATTTCTGAGGAACAATTGGTACTTGGTAAGTTCTCAGCGGCGTTAGTGGTCGTTGGATTGGCGTTGTTGTTGTCCCTGACCTATCCTTTGTCCATGGCGCAATTGGGAGATTTGGACTGGGGTGTTGTACTAGGCGGTTACGTTGGACTGTTGTCGATGGCTGGTGCACTCACGGCGATCGGGATAGCCATGTCAGCATCCACAAGTAGTCAAGTTGTGGCTTTCTTGTCCGCATTGACGATTGGGTTGTTACCCTTTGCTACGGGCTATGCTTTGGGACGAGTGCCTGCCGACTTGTTGCCACTGGTGCAGTATTTGACTTTTGAATACCATTTCAGCACCTTGGCAAAGGGCATTATCGATACTCGTTCCTTGATCTTTTATGGTTCGATAGTCGGCTTATTCTTGCATTTTGCGGTCTTTCGTTTGGAACAACGGCGGTTGTCATGAATTCCAGAAGAAGCTTGGCACTCAATTCTTGGATGCAGATGATTTTTGTTTTGTGCATTATCATTTGCGTCAACATTTTATCTTCGCGACATTTTCTCCGGTTGGACGTTACTGATGATAAGGTGCAATCTCTGGATATTAGCACCCGTGCCTTGGTTTGGAAACTCGATAAACCACTGAATGTCAAAGTGTACTTCACGGAAGGTTTGCAGGCACCCTATAATAATCACCGTGGTGCGTTGGTTGGGAAACTTGAGGAACTGCGCGCCTATTCTCAAGGTTGGATGACGATTGAGGTCATTGACCCCACCAATTTGAAGGAACTTGAAGAAGAAGCCAAGCGTTTTGGGATTGCACCAATCGACTATCGATTCCGTGATCAAAACAGCACTGAACTACGCAAAGTATTCATGGGTGTTGCCTTGGTCTATGGTGATAAGCAAGAAGTATTGCCGATGGTTACCCAAATTGAAACCTTGGAGTATGATTTGGCAAGGGCCTTACGCTTGTTGTTATCCCCCGAACGCACCAAGCCGACCATTGGATTTGTGACCGGGCACCAAGAACCCAATTTGTTGCAGGCCAGTGGTCCTTTGGCCACTTTGCGAGAACGGTTGTTAGAATCCTATGAGATCGTCGAGGTACCGTTAGGTGGTGTAGAAGGCGTTCCAAATAACGTTGATGTGTTGTGGGAAATTGGTCCGCAGGAGCCCTTATCACCAAGGGCTTTGTACCAATTGGATCAGTTTTTATTGCGTGGAGGTTCTCTGGGTGTCTTTCTCACCAATAGCAAAGCCGACATGCGTTCATTGAAACCCCAGAATTTATTTCATGGTTTGGAGCCTTTATTGGGGCATTATGGTGTGCGGGTGAATCGTGATTTGTTGGTGGATCGCGTAAACAATGGACGGATGACCTTTCCCATTCGCTATGGAGATACGGTACGTCCAGTGCAATTGAATTACCCTCTGATTCCGAAACTGACACGGGTCAATCCTTCTGTACCTGCAGTAAAGGGTATCGATTCGATGTTGGCACCGTTTGCTTCCTCGGTACAATTATCCGAGCAACTGTCTACTGATGTGAGTGGTGATGTGTGGGTATCAACTTCTGAACGAGCGGGTACTTTGCGGGGAGTGACCACCCTTGATCCCAAAGCCTTTCAAATGGTTTCTCCTGGAGAAGAAATCGGTTCTCGAGCTGTCATCGTTGGGTTGTCAGGCGTATGGTCTTCTTATTTTGCCAAGAATGAAATTCCGAAGCCGGTCACTGGAGAAGCATTGGGCACCTATGAAGAAAGCGAAAGATTGCGCGAAGGGGCCACAGCTCGTCTGATGGTAGCAGGCTCGGCTGACATGGTGGCAAATAACGTCGCATTCATGCTCAATTTAGCCGACTGGATGGCACAAGATGAGGCGCTGATCAACATTCGCTCCAAGGTGTTGCGCGTCAATACGTTTGAACCATTGGAGTCGGGAACCTTATTTCAGTATCGTTTGTTTAACCTTTTTGGTGGAACGGCGATTTTGTTGATGATGGTTGGAATACGCTGGACACTTCGACGAAAAGTTTGGGGCCGGGCATGAAATTATTGTTAAAAACCAAACTGTTAATGTTCGGTGCATCGTTGATTTTGGGTTTGACGATTTGGGACCTAGCCCCACGTTCAACCCTTAGGGACTCACTTCCACACATTGAAGCGGTAGGAATCAAAGAGATTTCCCGCATTGAACTGACCTCGATGGGTACTACCATTACCCTTGAAAAACAATCTGGAGAATGGGTTCAAGTTGCTCCTTTGTCTGGACTGGCGGATGTTTCTCGGATTAATTCGATGATTCTCAATTTTCGTAAACCAATTGCGATGGACGTGTTGGTTGAAATCGATCCTTCTGATGGTGGTAAAGCCTATGGGTTGGATTCCTCAAATGCGGTTACAGTCGAGTTTTGGACTACCGATTCCGACTCACCACAGGTCTCTTTTTTGTTGGGAAATGATACAGAACTAGGGGCCTCGTTTGTACGTCTTTCGGGTTCAAAGTCGGTCTATCGAGCACATGTGGGTGGTCGTCGCCGTTTTATTCACAAAGCCGGAGAATGGTTGAATCAACGGGTCCTTCAGTTGGAGATGAGTGAATTGCAGTCGATATCGATTGAAGGTGTGGAAGTGGAGTCTTATACGCTCTTAAACGGTGAACAGTGGATTATTGAAGGTTCGAGTATACCAACCGATACAAAAAGGCTTTCACAGGCCTTACAGACACTGCTGTTGATGCGTAAAGGAGAGCAATCTACCCAATCCGTTGTCAACCCTTGGATGAGATTAACCTTGCTCAGCAAAAGTGGAGAAACGCAGACCCTTGCAGTTGCCAAGCCTGTGGAGCGTCAAACTCGCCTACAAATTGACGATGTTGTTTATACCGTTCCTGTGTTGGCATTTGAACGTTTTGCCAGTGGCGCGCGATATTTCATGGATAAACGGGTTTTGCCCATTCGCTCTAAGGATGAACTGGATTTGATTCACTATAAGACCGATCTGAACGATATTATTATCCAACAAGACTTGTCTAACGGTTTTTGGAAGGTTCTCCAGCCAAGCAATGTTGATTTGGAAATGCGCGATGTGTTCTTTATGGTCAATACTTTGGCATCGTTGTCCTCTTTGCTCGATGTATCGCTTGACTTGGTCACCAAAGAGCCCAAAATGACACTGGAAGTTCGTCGTTTACAAGGGGATGTTTTGCGATTGATGGTCTTTGAGAAAATGGAAATGGACAGTGTCACTGGCTATTTGTGTCAGGTTGAAGGTAGTGAGAGCGCTTTTATCGCTTCTATTGAAGATGTGGAACAGATCATCAATGGTTTTGGTCAATCCGGCTTGTTCTAAACGGAGAAGGCAAAATATACGATCAAAGATATTCTCGGATTGAATAAAATAGATTTGCTTGCGTTCTAAAGGTATAGAACATGAGACAACGGAGGAATACATGTTTTCGATTGGAATCATTGCATTGTTGAGTGTAGCCCAAGCAGAAGCCCCTAAAAAGAGCAAAGACAAGACTGAGCAATCTGATAAAAAAGGCTCCTCAGGAAAAAAATCTTCAACCAAGAAAAGTTCTACTCCCCAAAAGAGTGCTCCCAAGTCTTCTACAAAGTCCAAGACATCAGCCAAAAAGGGTTCAAAATCTAGTCAGACTCCATCTAAGAAACCGACTGGAACTACCAAAGTGTCAGGCTCTCCCGCCAAGCAACAAACTGGTCGTGAAAGACAAAGTACGCCCAGTGCTCATACTCCGATTGGCTCTACCCAAACCCAATCGAATCGCCCAGCATACAACCGTGCGCCAAATAACGTAGAACGTCCACAAGTCGGTAATGAACAACAAAGTGTTCCCAATGCTCATAGTCCGATCGGAAATCAGGGTGGAAACCGTACACCTTCTTACGAGCGGGCACCAGAGATTGAACGACCACAGGTTGGCAAAGAAGAACAAAATACGCCCAGTGTACACAGTCCTATCGGTGCACCGGAACAATCGAATCGTCCGGAACGAACCAAGCCCAACCGTGAGCCGGAAGGTCGCATCGACCGCAAGCCTCCGACCAAAAAGGAGCCTGTGCATCCAAAAAATACCCGTACGCCACAAAACGACACCCCAAATCAAGGTCGAGTTGAACGTACGCCACCATCCAATAAACAACCAACAAAGCCCAAGAAAGAACGTAAACCGTCTGACCCAAAAGAATACAAAGCCCCGATTTTCGACCGCGATATTCCACAGGGGAGCCGAAATGAACGTGTGGATAGAACCAAGCCCGACCCCAGTCGCCCTGCCAATTCCCAGCGTGTTTCCCCTGGAAAGTCTCAAGTTCGATCTACACCAACTGGCGGTTTAAGTACCAGTAGACGTCAAAACAA